>CAZRID010000004.1:0-36584 GCA_964600055.1 uncultured Acidimicrobiaceae bacterium | reverse complement strand
ACCCGAAGGTCGTGGGTTCAAATCCCACCCCCGCTACCACCAGAAAACCCAGGCATTGCCTGGGTTTTCCGGATCTTGAGGCCGTTCTTCCAGGTACAAGTAATGGTCCCCATCGCGCGTCCATCGCGCGGGCCGTAGAGCTCGAACACCGATCCGGTCTCAGAATGGGTAGTTCCTCATTGCTGAAATCGACGACGGGGGACCGGTTCGCAAAGGGCCGGGGGATGAGTCCAACGCATCCCTGGAGCTTCTCTCGCGATCCCGACGGCGTCGATCGGCGTTCGATACGGGCAACGCCGAGGGGACGCGGCGCACCTGAGTGCGTCTAACGAGTCCCTGACCTCTCAGATCCAACCCAAGGTTGCAGTCAAGTCGGTCATCCCGTCCCAGGCTTGCCTCGGGATTCGCTGCTATGCCGGCGGAGGTCAAGGCACGGAGTGGTCCACGCGCATCTTCCGAAACCGTCTCGACCAAGTAGGGATGACCTTGGCCCGATATCGGCACCCTATCCGTAGGAGCGTCGTCGGCGATGTCGCTCTCGTTAGGCACCTTCGGCGGCAGTGATGTTTCTCGATCCCGCGCTGATCGAGGCACCAGCCGCGAAAGACGGGATAGGGTGCCAACGCGACGAGAAATGATCCAAGGCCTTCTGACCAGGCTTTCGCAAAGTTCTGGCAGCCAGTTGTTGCCTCGAGTTTCGCTTCAAACCTAGGGCGCCGGATGGCTTGCTCGTCCGTTCGCCCTCCCTTCGGTTCGCCGGTCGCGCTCTATTGTTGGTCTTCCCTGGCCGAGGCAAGTGCGCTTGATCAAAATGCAGCCCTACAACGACGAGATTGACACATTGGAGAACCAGTACAGCCGGATCGTATCTGCTGACCTCTCGTCCTTAAGGACCGCTCTTTCGTCGCTAGCTGGAGGGCCAGCGATATTCATAGGCACGGGAGGCACCCTCGCCGCGGCAGCGTTTGCAGCTCGCCTGCATGAAACGACTGCGGGGCAGCCAGCAACCGTGATGACACCCTTGGAGTTCGCCCGGGTTTCGCCGCTGATACGCGCCGGTGCGGTGTTGTTCTCTGCGGGGCTAAAGCATCCTGACGCAATGGCTGTCTTGGGTCGCATGGCATCGGGGCGGTTCGATCCGAGCATCGTGGTGACTCTTCGACCACAAGAAAGCGCGGAGGCAGTAGTTCCACATACCGTGCAAGTGGTAGCGCTTCCGCCGTTGATCATAAAAGAGGGCTTCCTGGCCACGTCAAGCCTGCTGTCGATGGTGGCTGCTGTGGGCCGTGCTTACTGTGGCGACGACTCTCTCCCGACGTCGTTGCCCTGGCCGGACGTTGAGCAACCTAGTGTCCGTGAGCATCTCTTAGTGCTTCGAACGCCGGAGTTGACTGCAATCTCAATTGATATCGAAGTTCGTTGTCACGAACTCGGACTCACCGCGGTGCAGACAGCAGATTATAGAAACTTCGCTCACGGCCGCCACTTCGGGGTCGCCCGAAGGGCTTCGACCACAAGTGTTATTGGGCTGGTCTCGGCTCCACTGGAGAAGTTGGCAGCAGCGACGTTGCGGGCTCTGCCGGATGACGTGGCATCGGTTGTCACGTGGCATTCGAAGCATGAAGGCATTGCGGGGGTAGTCGAACTTCTCGTAGCTTCGATGCAGATGGCGGGTCGTACCGCAACCGACCAGAGTATCAACGCTTCTCGCCCCGGTGCCTCGGCATTTGGGAGGCGTCTCTACCACCTGGGTCTGAGTCGGTTGTTGCCGCCGACCGTGAGTGGCCCCGTCGATCGCAAACTAGCTTCGCTAGGAACTCCTCTGGATAGCCCTGTTCGAGCAGTGTGCGAACGTTCCTACCGAGCTTGGCGCAATGCTGTCTCGGGACAAGGAGTGGGTGGGTTGATCCTGGACTACGACGGCACGGTTTGCTTTACGCGACGGCGGATGGAGCTCCCGCCCGAGCGCGTTCGTTCCGAACTGTCTCGGTTGCTTGACACTGGGCTAGTCATTGGTTTTGCTAGCGGGCGCGGAAAGTCGTTGCATGCGGACCTCAGGAAATGGATCCCTTCTGGACTATGGTCGCAAGTGGTTGTCGGGCTCTATAACGGGGGTCTCATCATCGACCTCGGCTCAGAAGTTCCGGACTGGTCAACCCCCGAGCCTTTGATGATCGATGTCGTGGATCGACTTCGGATGCTGCCGAGTTTCGAAATGCTAAAGGTCGATGCACGCTCGATGCAGGTGACAGTGAGTCCGATACCCGGATCGTTCATACGAGCGAACCGACTTTCCGAATTGGTTTCCGAAGTCGTCGCCAGAGAGCCTGCCCTACAGGTCAAAGTCGTTACGTCTGCACATTCGATTGACGTCGTCCCAGTCACCACGACGAAGCGGACCGTGGCTCAATTGGTCGCATCACGCACACGCGGAGACGTCGCGGCAATTGGAGACCAAGGCGACATTGGAGGCAACGACCATGAGCTTCTTGCCAGTGTCGCGTTTTCGCTATCAGTGGATCGCTGCTCGCCTGACTTGACACGATGCTGGAATCTTGACATCAAGGGCAAAGCCGGCCCGGACTTGCTCGCTGACTACCTCTCCGCGTTCGAGGACCAAAGCGGGACGCTTCGTTTTCGATGGTCCGGTAAATGAAATCTGATCTGGCAGAACGTCTTCTGGGGTCCCTGATGGAGTGGGACGTTGCCCGATTTGGATCTGAAGTTTCGCGCATTCAGATGCTCGCATCACTCAAGTATGACGAATATGGCCAGTTCAGGCCCGGAGTGAAGTTCGTCGAGAACCTTGCACGATGGTTGGAACAGTTCACTCCAGGCGAGCGCGACACCGCGTACTTGTTTGTCATGGAGAGATTGGTGTTCATCTCGGACGTGGAAATGAACCATCTCATCGAGCTGGCGTATCACGACAGAATCCTCCACAACTTGCTGCGAGATGTCGCGGCCCAGTTGGATGTACTGCCGGAGCGTGTACACGCCGTACTCAGGTCGCCTGAGCTCCGATCTGCCCAGCGGCGAACACTCTTCTTGGGCCTGTCGGACGGCGCAAGGATGGACCGTCTGCGCCGAGCTTCCGGTTTGTCACATGAGCAATTCAGCCAGGACTACGCGATCGAGAACGACTTAGCCCAGAGGATGAGCATAGACCTAACTCTAGGTCTATCGTCGCTTGGCCTCGAGGTCGTTGCGAGCTTCAATCGGGTCGTTCTCGTCGATGACTTCGCTGGGAGCGGTCAGACCTTGCTGCGTGAACACGATTCACCGCCGGGCTTCAAGGGCAAGCTATGGAAGTTCGGGGAACGTATGAGAGAACTCCAAGAAATTGGAGTCATTGAGCCCAACGCTTCCGTCATCGTGTTGCTCTACGTGGCCAGCCAACAATCTGTGGATCACCTCGCTCGACTGCTTCCCGCCGCGAATCTCGGGTCATGGACGGTCGAGGTCGTTCAACTGCTTCCGGACGCGCTTCGAGTCGACCGAACGGCTCCCGCTATGGCTGAACTCTGTCAGAAGTACTACGACCCGAGCACAGCCGACGAGCACAAGAGGAAGACGCCCATCGGATACGACGACTGCGCTCTGCCGGTCGTGCTTGCTCACAACACTCCAAACAATTCCATTTCTCTCCTTTGGGCTGAGACCCAAGGAGCGGAAAGTCTCGACCGACAGGCCCTCTTCCCGCGCTATGAGCGCCATCACAAGGATCGACCGTGAAGGCATACAGGAACCCCTTCCGGACGCGGACCCAGGAACAGCTTGACCAGCAAGGTCTGCTCCGATTTCTTCGAACCTATGGGGCGGACGTACTCGACTACCTCCCTGACGAGCTTTGGGACCGACCCTTGGTGGTTCGTAGTGCCCCGGGTGGCGGCAAGACTTCCCTTCTGCGCGTGTTCACATCGGCTGCGCTCGATGCCATCCAAACGAGGCCGACCGACTTCGAGGACCTGTATCAACACATGTTGGAACTAGGGGCGATCGACCCATCGCGCGTACTCGTGCTCGGGGTCCACATTCGGCTCGCCAACCGCTTTCCTGACCTAGCTGACCTTGGCGTTTCCGAAGAAGTCCGCCGCAAGCTGTTCTTTCGATTGCTGGACGCTCAAATTGTGAGAGAAGTCTGTGAGGCCGTGCTGCAATTCGCTGGTAGACGGTTTCCGGAAGACCTCGATTTCTTGCGCGTGGATCCGTCCGCACAAGCATCGCCGTTTCTTGACCGCCTGGGCGGCACAAGTGGGACTGACCTCTGGAAGAAAGCTCGCACAGCGCAATCAGAACTTCACCACCTTCTCGACTCGGTCGTGCCGATCGACTGGGAAGGAATTGATGGACATGGATCCCTGTATAGTCTCCGCGCCTTCAGCGGGGGAGATTTCGCCGTCAACTCGGAAAGTCTCAAAGTCAAACCGTTGATCATGTTCGACGACGGGCAGGAGTTAGGTGCGGAGCAACGAGATGCATTGCTCGATGCACTGACCGATCGCGAACTCGACCTGTGCCGCTGGTACACGGAGCGCTTTTCCGCACTTACTCCGGACGAGGTTGTCGGAGATGGCGAGCCGGGCCGTGCGTTCGTCGTCCTGCCGCTTGAGCGGGCAACACGGCAACTTGCCGGCCAAGTTCGTCGAGGCCGGAAGATTCGCTCGCACGAGGCCATGCTGATCGACATCGCCAATCGGCGAGCGCGGGTGCCCCTTCAGGAGTATGCCGACGAAACCGAGTACTCATTCCACGAGCTGCTCGGAGACCAAGAAGACTCCTCATCGTTTGACGACCTTGCCGGCAAAGCTGTACCGGTACTCCGCCAGCGGGTTGTTGCTCTAGGCTCAGACCGGTCCCGGTATGAGACTTGGATCAGTGAGGCTGAGTCTCTCGATGGCTATGAAGCTGCGATACGCTGGCGGGAACTCGAAATCGTTATCAATCGAGACATTGATCGCCAACAGCTAGAACTGCTTGATTTGCCTCTTTCAAATGAGGATCTGAGAGCTCAAAGCGCTTCAAACATTCGCGAGGCGGCAGCCCTGTTTTTGCGTCATGAGTTCAAGCTCCCATTCTATTTCGGTGCGCAACGACTCGCGAAGCTTGGCTCCCAGAATGTCGACCAGTTCCTTGTGTTGTCCGGGAACCTCTTTGAGGAGATGCTGGCTCTAATTACCTTACGGCGGCGCCCATCTCTCGATCCATTGAGTCAGGACCGGATTGCATTGGCATCCAGTGAGGCGTTTTGGCGCGCGATCCCGCAGAGACGCTCATACGGCCGAGACATACAGCAGCTGCTATTCCGGATCGGATCGATCGCCCAACGGGACACCTATCGCCCTAAGGCTTCATACGCACCTGGCGTGACCGGAACGGCGCTGAGCATGCGCGATCGCAACCGGTTGCTAAGTCCTGAGGTCCGCGAACGTATCCCTGGGGCGGAGGAGTTGTTGAGGGCCCTGGCCGGTGCCATAGGACACAACCTCCTATCGGCGGACCTCGACCGGTCCGTCAAGAACGATCGGTGGATGGTCCTGTATCTCAACCGGATGCTTTGCGCCCAGTTCAGCTTGCCGCTCGGATACGGGGGCTTCCGCGAGCGGTCACTTGAGGCGATGGCGGCTTGGATGGTCGACGCCCCTCCAGGTGACCTGTCGACTGTTGAAGCACCAAGACTGTTTGATAGTTGATGCGATGGCTCAACTACTTCACGACCGAAGGGGATGATAAGGTCGCGCAACTCTGGGAGAGGCTCGCGACACGACCCGTTCTCTTGGTGATCGGCGGCGGTTTCGATCCACGGGTCGCCCGATCGCTGCGCTGCCTGGCACCTGTCGCAAATGGCAATATAGACGTTGTCAGGATCGGCTTCATTGGGGAAGACGGCGACCCGAGGATGGCTGCTCTCGCCGCAGCCAACCGAACCGAAGTAGACAATCTTGTCGTTAGCGCTGGGGGCTCTGTCTTCGAACTGCCTGCGGCAGACGTGAGCGCAGCTCGATCCGCTGGGCTTAGCACGAGTCATTCGTTCCAAAAGGGGGGTTTTCTGCAGCGCTATGAACAGATAGTTGTCGACATCTCGGGACTGCCAAGGGCGGTTTATTTTCCCCTAATTCGCGGCATCCTTCACGTCAATGAGAATCAGTGGACCGGTGACTTGCACGTCCTCGCTTGCGACAGTCAACTAGCGGATCGTGCGCTCCTTCAGGAAGGAGCTGAAGCCCCGGGGCCTCTGGGCGGCTTCTCTGGGCCAAGCGACTACGTCGCCTGGGCTGCGACCGTCTGGGTGCCTGTCTTGGGCGAGGGGATCGGCGAGCAACTAAGCGTTCTTCTGGAAGAGATCAGACCCGACGAAGTCATACCGGTGCTTCCATTCCCATCAAGCAACCCCAGGCGAAGTGACGACCTAATTTTGGAGCACCGAGAGTTGCTTGACGCGCTCGTTGTCGAGCCTCGTAACTACCTTTACGCAGCCGAGAACAATCCCTACGACCTGTATCGCGCAGTAGTTGAACTCCATCGACGATATCAGGCATCCCTGCGCCCATTGGGGGCGGCGAGGTTCGTTTTGTCGACGCACTCATCCCGCTTGCTGTCTATCGGCGTGTTGTTGGCTGCATATGAGATTGGTCTTCGAGTGATGCACGTAAGTCCATCCCGTTATGGCCTCCGTCTAGAAGCCGATCCAGCCGTTCTTGCCATCGATGGTCAATTGACCGACCTCTGGTTAACGGGTGAACCATATCGATGACGGGCCCAAGCTCGTGGTCCGTGTTAGCCGCTGGCTACACTCCCCTAGACATACTCTTATACCAAGGTTCTGTTCGGCACTCGGCGGGCGGCACGGCTGGAAATGTCACCGCGATCTTGGCTTTCTTGGGTTGGCACTCGTCACTCATTGCTGAGTACGGCCTGGATCTTGCCGGCAGACGGGCCCGAGCCGACCTCAGATCGTCGGATGTCTCCGACAGGTTCGTAAGGTTGAGAAACAACTTCCAAACCCCTCGTGTACTGCATGAGGTGATCGCTCCACGGCATCGCTACGTATTCAAATGTCCCCGGTGCTTGTCTGGGCTACCTGCCAGCCGTCCCCTATCGGTTGACAGAGCGGAAGAGATCATCGCGACCGCGGAGCCACCGAGTGTCTTCTTCTTCGACCGGCTCAATGCTGGAACAGTTCGGCTTGCCGAACATTTCGCCAAAGAGCGATCTCGAATCATATTTGAGCCTTCGCGCCCAGCCCCTGCCGAACTTTCCATCAGGATCATGAGAGTGGCCGATGTAATCAAATACGCAGACAATCGAGACCCGGGCCTCGAAGGGCTCCTGCATGATGCGCCGGCAACCCAGGTCCGCATTGAGACTTTGGGTGGGCAAGGCGCCCGTTTTCGGTTAGGAAATCGGCCATGGCGGACATCTCCGTCGTTTCAAGCGCCCGTAGTCGATCCCGGAGGGGCGGGCGATTGGACCACAGCCGGTTTTATTCACTCCCTTCCTCAGCGGGGCCGTCTGACGATCGACGCAATCATGGACGCCCTGTCCTTTGCTCAAGCCCTCGCTTCCATAAGTTGCGGCTTTCCTGGCGCGCGCGGTCTCTCCCGAAGGGAATCAGTTGACGCCGTACTGCGCAGGGCAACGTCTCTCGAAAGGCATCACTCGGTCATTCGGCGCCTTCCAGCGGAGCCGCGGATGGTCACCCCACGGGCCAGAAAGGGTTTCTGCCCTTGGTGTTTGATGCCACTCGGCGAACCCATCTAGTTTTGGGGTTGGTATGTCAGCATGGGACCAAGTTTTCGGCTCGGCCATTGCTTGCCCCACGACCCAAGTCCCCGCGCTCGGTCCAGACTTTCGGTGTCCTTCTCGAGGACGCGCGACAGGTTGATTCGACTTGTAGGGACTGATGCCGAAACGCGTTCCAGTCCGGTGATTCACCTCAAGGGTCGCTCGATGGCACACGTTTGGAGACGTTTGGCCAGCGCTGCGGATCAGTAGACGTCGTCGAGTGCTTCGGTGAGTGATGCTTCTAGGCTTGGGAAGACGTGACCGTAAGTACCAAGCGTGACTTGGATTGTGCTGTGGCCGAGGCGTTCCAGATCGGGTTCTCCGATCTGGTCCCATGTTGTGATGAGTATGTCGTCGAGTCAGTTAGGGCCGAATGCGCTGAATTGTGTCTGCCAGGTCAGGTCCAGTTTCTTGATGTACATCGTCCCGCTGCCTTGACTCAAACGCCATTGATGATCGTCTGCAGCGTCGAAACATGTATAAAAGAACCCATCTGACCGAAAGTACTGGTATCCACTCATCAAGAAGCACGAGTTCATGTGGTCAGCGAACGCGAACCAGGTATTGGGTCCAACGACACCGTCGACAGTCAGGGAATGGTCACCTTGAAAGTCCTCTACGGCACCTTCGGTGTTCGCACCCCACAGTCCATCCCAGGAGCCAGGGCTGTAACTGAGATAGGTGAGAATGCGCTGGAGACCCGTGATGAAGTTTCCGGCTTCGTCGTATCCATCGCCCACTGTGCAATTGTCGTCCCACAACGAGGGGTAGGAGCCATAGTTGACGCAACCCAAGGCCGCGCTCGAGGGGACGACAAACACGAACACGATTGCACTTATGACGAGCCGAAAACGCTTCTTGTTTCGCATCTTGGTCAATCCTTTCGCTGGATCAGCGTTGCGCGCTGAGAATTGCCACGACCCATTCCTCGACTCTTGATTGGTCAAAGGGTGAACTGGTTAATGAGACACGGTCCTCAGTTGGACCGTCGTTGTAGTAGACGAGTATGTTGGCGAGGCGACCAGCTGCTGTTACCCCGATTACTTGAAGATTGCGCCCGTTGTCTCGGGTAGCAAGCTGAATCCCATTGGCAGAACTTTCTCGGAAGTTCACGCCGAAGTGCATGAGATTGAACGTGCCGTCGATCTCAACAATCAGATCGACGCGTAACCCACTCGCCGTCCGGACACCGACTACTCCCACACCAGGATCGGTCTCGGAGACCAAATCGTATGCTCCGAGAACTTCGGCCGTTTCCAAACCGACCAAGGTGGGCAGGGTGGAAACAATCGATCGACCGATCGGTCCCTGGTCCTGGATCACAAGCTCAACCGTCTCGTCGTCTTGTACGAACATCTCATCTTCGGATGGAGCAGCAGGATCGGCTTCCGAAGTAAGAGTTCGGCTCGGCTCAGACCCGATGGGAGCATCGTCAGCGGCTAGGGGTATCTCGGGCGCTTGGTCACTTCCAGCCGTGGCCGGGGTGAATTGCGACAAAGCACTCCCGCTAATTGCAGTTATTAATAGCGCTGCGAGGCAGAAGACAATCAACCCACGTTTCAATGGAAACTCCTTCCAACGTATCGACGGATTACCACCTCAACTCAGCCCAGACCTCCGTTGCCATATATATTCGCCGAAGGTCGCCAAAGGGTTCCAACCGGGCGTCGGCCATGGCGAGTTGGTCCTGCGCCAAGCTCGAAGTGAGGCACTTGGCTTTGGAGAAGTCCGCGTGCCTGCCCAAGAGGCTTGGAGTTCACTTAGTCTCTTGTCTGTTGTGTCGGAGTTTGCTTGGCGATAGGAGTCGTCGATTGTAGGACTTGAACGAAGGGCGGAGGCGTATCCGCGCTTGTGCCAGGTTGCCGTAGACGAGGACGCCGATTCCGGTTTCCGCCGGCCGGAGGTGCGAGGGCTTGCCGGACCGATTGGGTCGTTGATCGCGTCGAGCCGTGGTAGTGGGAGGCTTCGTTGGCGGCTTGGTGGCCGATGAGTCGGGTGACGTATGGGTGTCTGATACGCCGGTGAGGACACCTATGGCCCCGTGGTTGTTGATGACGGTTTGGGCGAAGATGCCGTAGAACGCCGGATTCGGCACCAAGCAGGGCCCGGAGTGTCACTCAAGCTGGCTTCCGCTTCCTGCTTGGCGCATTCAGGTCGACCTCTATGCCCGGGTCAACTTCGGCGAATATTTGTCCGGTCTGGAAAACTACAAGTTGGTTCGTTACCTCCGATTGCCGTCGCCTTGAACGGCGACGATCGCTATCTATCGAAAGCACGCATCCGCGCCGTCCCACCGCGCAGGAGGCCTCGGCTGGTGTTGTACCAGGGTCGGAGGCGGAGACGCACTGGGGCCAGATTGCCGTAGACGAGGACTCCGGTCCCGGTTTCGGTTTGGCGGAGTCGTGCTGGGGGTGCCAGGGGTTGTTGGCGCACGGATTCGGTGGTGGATCGCCTTGACCCATCGTGGCCACGGGTCTCGGAGGTTTCGGTGACGGCTTGGTCGCCGATGAGCCGGCTCACATACTCAAGTGTGGGTGTGTCGGATACGCCGGAGAGAACGACTTTGGCCCGGTGGTTGTTGATGACGGTCTGGGCGAAGGTCCCGTAGCGGGCTTGGAGTTGGGCGAAGTCCTGCCACACGGTGACGAGTTGGATCCCGACACCTCTGGCGGTGGAGGCGAGTTGGGCCAGGTCGGGGAGTGGTGCGATGTTGGCCGCCTCGTCGATCACCAAGAGGAGCGGCTTTAGGAGTCGAGTGTCGGGATGGTTGGCGCGGTGATAGACGGCGTGGACGGTTTCTTCGATCAGGGCAGTGAAGAGCGGGCGGAGGCGGGCTTGTTCGTGGAGAGGCCCGCACACGTAGAGGGTGTGATTGCCACCATCGAGGAGTCGCTGAGGAGTGAAGGCGGGTTGGGTAGATGTAGTGGTGAGCACGGCGGGGTCGGAGAAGGCAGCAAGGACCGTTTCGGTGGTGGTGTAGGCAGACGAGCGGCTGCGGTCTTCCCGGTTGATGGTGGCAGCGAAGGCTTGGACCGCGTCGATGTCTCCGGCTTGGTGGAGAGCCTGGAGCGGTTCGTCTTCGTCTTGGAGGTCGACCCATCTGACCACGTCGCGCATGCTCCCTCCCGAGGTGGCAGCGGCGTAGAGAAGAGGGGCGAGCAATTTCTGGGCGACCGCGTACCAGAAGTCGGAGTCTTGGAGGCCGCCGCGTTCGCCGGCGCGGGCGGTGGAGACCAGCCATGCGGCCATCCGTAGTGCGCCTTGCCATCCAGCCGAAGCCGTGAGGGGGTTCCAGCCGGCGGCTGGTTGTCCGGTTGAACCGGTCGGGTCGTACACCCATACCTCGCCTCGGGACTGCCGGTGTTGGATGGTGTGTTCAAGGAGGTCGCCTTTGACTGAGGTGGCGACGATTGGCCCGTCCCACTCGAGGAGGGCGGGGATGGCAAATCCGGTGGTCTTGCCGGTACCGGCCGGTCCGATCACTGCCACCGAGTGCTGTTCTTCGGTGGCGAGTAGACGGCGGCGGCCGACGGTGCCGAGGGTGAGCCGCCCGGGTTGGGGTTGGTGAACCAGGATTGGTTTCAGGTCGCCGGGTCGGGCCCATCGGGCTGCTCCGAGGTCGCCACCGGCCGTTTGGGCTTGCCAGTAGTGCCAGCCGATCGCGGCCAGGACGGCAACTGTGACGATCAGAAGCCCGAGTGTTATGTAGAAAGGAACAAGACTCGGCATCAACACCTGGCCCTGTCCGTAGAAGCCGTATGGGTCGGCGGGCTGGGTGACGAGTTGCCAGAGGAGAGTGGGGCTCTCCCAGGGTGCAACCGGGAGCCAACCACCGCCCCATATCCGGGCAGTGATCTGGTGAGCTGCCCACACAACCAGACAGGCAGAGGTGACCGCCGCTCCGGTCCAGGTGAGCAGTTGGTCCCCGTCGAGCCCGTGAGGTTCTTTACTTTCGGTCACGGTCGGACTCCTTGCGGGCTTCTTGGGGGCGACTCGAGCGGTATCAGGGTGTGCAGCCGCCGGTCGGGGCGGTGATGGGGCTGAGGCTGATCCCGTTCCACCACGCTTCGAGGAGGCTTTGGGGGCAGATGAGTTGACCTTGGGGGTTGCCGATTTGGAAGTGGAGGTGGGGGCCGGTGGAGTTGCCGGTGTTGCCCGAGGCCATGACCGCTTTTCCGGCGGCGACGGTTCTTCCGATTTCCATTGCGGGGGTGAGGTGTTGGCCGTGGCAGTACGTGTACCGGTGATTGTCGAAACCGTCGATGGTGACTCCCCACCCACATCGGCAGCGGTCGATGTCGGCGCAGGGGGAGTGGAGAGCGATGACGGTGCCGGGATGGGCGGCATAGACCGGGGTGCCTTCGCCCACTGCCAGGTCGGAGGCGGGGTAGTCGTGGTGGGTCCGGCGGATCTGTTCGACCGTGACCGTGTCGGCGGGCAGCGGAAAGGCGTAGAGCCCGTCAGCGGTAACGGTCCCGTCGGCGAAGTGGAAGGACCGGTAATAATCGATCCACCCGAGCACAACCATGACGTAATCGGCCGAGTTGTTGTAGCCACGGACCGCCCGAACAAGATCTCCTGGAACGTTGTAGTCGTCCGGCGTAGCGAGACAGAGGTGGCCGACGGTGGCGAGGGCAGCGTCGAACACGTTGTGGGGGTCGGCGATCCCGTCGCGGTTGCCGTCTTGTCCCATCGTCCGCCAGGAGCCGGGTAGGAACTGGGCGGGTCCCACCGCCCGATCCCAAACCGGGTCACCGTCGAGGGCGCCACCGTCGGTATCGGGAATGGTGGCGACACCGACGATGGAGCCGTCAAGGGTCGGCCCGAACAGGGGAGGGGCCACGGTCCCGTCGTTTTGGATGGTGCGGCCGCCGGTGGTGGCGTGGTCCGATTCGACTTTCCAGATAGCGGCGATGACCGGCCAATCCACCACACAGGTCGGAGCGATCGACGAGGCGTTGGCCTCAGCGTTGAGGTAGGCCGAGAAGACCAGCGGGGGGATCCCGAGGGCACCTCCCGCCGCGACGGCGGGAGCGCCGGCGGCTACGGTCGCCACGCCCAGCATCATCACCATTGCCAGGAGCGATGCCGGTCCTGAAACGACGACGATCGTGACGATGCCACGTCGAAGCATCGAACCGCCCTTGTGCGACCGCCTCCTTGCCAGCTGTTTCTTGGCGACGTGGGCCGCGGCTTTGGCGACGAGGTGCCAACTCACAGCGGGGTCCTCCGCCGGGCCTGTGTCCAGGCTTTGGCGGCCAGGGCCGGGACTTGGCTGCGTTGCTTGCGGGGCCGACCGGGAAGTTCGGCGGTGGATTCGTGGACTGTTTGGCTGAGCCCGAGTCCGGTGATGCCGCCCGCCTGGTAGGGGCGGATCCAAGTCGCGCCGTGGCTTCCTCCCAGCCGGGCACCTTCGAGTCGGTGAAGGGTGGAATCGGCGAACCGGGCGGAGATGTCGACCAGTTGGCGGCGGCCTACCCACATCACTGCCATGAAGAAGATCACCAGCAGGAACCTGGTCCACATCCCTCCCGGCACCGCCAGGAGACCGTTGAGCCCGACCACCAGCAGCGCCAGGAAGACGCCCATGACGATCACCAGCGCTACCACCCTGGCCAGGGCAGCAACCCAATGCCACAGCAGGCTTCGTCCCGCCCCCGGGAACAGCCCGGCGTAAAGCGCGACCGGTAGAAGGGCGACCAGGAAGAGGGCCATGCCTTTGGCCACTACCAGGGTGAAAGCGGTGATCAGAAACAGGGCTAGAGCGGCGCCGGCCACGACCAGGTAGAGCAGCGCTCCGACCAGACGACCGACCGAGGCTTCGGCGTTGAAGGCTGCTTGCGCCTGGCAGCCGGCTTGTTCCATCTGCTGGCGGGGCAGCTCGTCGAAACCGTGCGGACCAGACGCCAACGCCTGGTTACGGGCATCGGCACAGCCGATCCCCTCGAGCAGACTTCCCCAGCTGATGGTGTCGTAGGGGTCGCGGACGAAGCTTGCCAACAAGGCTCCGCCTACCCGGTCCGGTACCTCTGAGCCCTGATCGGTGCCAGCGGCCAGGGAGACGATCTCGGAGGAGATGCCGCCGGCGGTCTCCATCGCTCCGGTCACCGCCCCACCGAACCCGGCTCCGGTGCTGACGTGGACCAGGACCGCGAACACGGCCAGGCTGAGGGCGAACTCGCCGGCCCCGGCGCTGACCCTTCCCCGTAGGAACTGCCAGCCCATGTAGAGAGCCGACACCACCAACCCGAGGTGGGAGAGTCGCATCGCTCCCAACACCCGTCCGTCGAGCAGGTCGGCAATGGCGGTGGCTGCTCCGGTCAATGCCTCTTCAATAACGAACCCGGTGGCGGCTTCGAGCAGCCAGATCGCCAACCCGACCATGAGCTTGCCGATCGAGAAGACCAGGTTGGTAGCAGTGCCCACGGTCATGCAGCCGACATCGCCGACCAGTCCGTCGTTGGCGCAGCCGATGTCATATCCGCCGATCGAGACGATTCCCTGGCTGCTATCGGTCGGATAGTGAGTGGGCGGGTAGAGACCATCACCCAGCTGTCCGCCAGCAGGCTGGTCGGTCTGGGCTTGGGCCGAGGCCGCTCCGATCATCTGGTTGAGGGCGAGAACGGCCAGCAGCCAAACCACGATCCAGACCGGCCGGTCGAACCCGGACCGGCGGTGCAGAAAACGTTGAACCGGTCCGGAACCGCCAGTCATTGGGTATGCCCGTTGGCCGCGAAGGCGGGGAGTTGATCGGCCCTCTCAAGAGATGGCCACCGTCCGGTTGGACTCGGGGTGGAGCTTGGAGTGGTGGAGAAGGCCGCGGCCACCGCCGGGTCGTCCGGCAGGGCGATCTGGACCAGTCCCAGCCGTCCGGAATGGTCACGCATCAAACATTGGCCGGTTGCGAGCGAGGTTATTGTTTCGACGTTGTCGTCCCGGGTGTCGGACCCGAGGAACCGGAGTGCCTCGCCCGAGGTCTGCAATGGTTGGAGGAATACGAACCGGTACCCCAACAGGGCATCGACGTCTTCGCCGTCTTGCCCGGTGAGGTCGAGGTCGGTGGCGAGCTGACTGAACGCCCATACCGCCGCGAAATGTTTACGGCCGTCCCGGATCAGATCCATCACCAAGGCATGACCTTGAGCGCTGGCGGTGAGGGCATGGGCCTCGTCCAACAGCAGAGCCGCGAACCGATCCGAGGATCGGAACAAAACCCGGCGGGAGAAGGCCGCCACCAGATACAAGATCGCCTGACCCAACAGTTCTTCGGGTAGGTGGTCGTCGCGGTTGGTGTGACGGCGGGGGAGTCGCAACCCGGGAATGTGGAAACAGACGTAGTCAGCAGTCAGGTCGACGGCTGGTCCCGGGTCACCGAACACCAACCGTCCATACGAAATCTCGGAAAGGGCTCGGAGCTTTTCCGCAACATCACCCCCCGGCCCTGCCATCGCTTCGAGCTGGTCGATCACATCCCGCAGACGGGGGGCGCGACCGGTCTGTTCCGCCTCCTCCAAGGTTCGCTGGGCTGCCCGGTAGCAGTGAGCTCCGGCGGTTGATCCGGGTGGGGTGGCGGTGAGCAGGGTGATGAACCCGACTCCGTACCGCAATCGCAGTTCGTCGGTGTCGAAGACTTGGAACGGGTCGAGACCCACCTGTGCTTCCGCTGATATCTCAACCACCTGCACTGTTCCCGCCATCACCGCAGCCAACCGGCCGTACTCGCCTTGCTCGGTCCGGTCGACCGTCACCACCTGACCACCCATCGCCACCGTGTTGAAAGCGAGGGTCTTGGCCAAGAAGCTCTTACCGGCGCCCAACTCTCCTACCGCGGCGAGAGAGCCCGACCGGTTGAGGTCACCGGGGCCGTGGGCCGGGTCCAAGAAAACCGGCCGCGAATAGAGGCCATCGAGCGAAGTGCCGAGCAGCATCCCACCGGGATCGCCGACTCCCGAACCGGCGAACGGCATTCCCGACGCCAGACCGTCGGGGAGGAAGTCCTGGGCGTACTCCCGCACAATCGGCGTCAGAAAAGCCCCGGGGAGCATGGCGGTGAAACATGCCAACTGGGCGCCAGTCGGTCGATAAAAGTTGAACTCGGCCGCCCGGAATCCCGACTCGAACACCGCCGCCCGCCGTTCCAACTCGCCCAAATTGCGGTGGGCCAACGCTACGAAGGTGGTGGCCCGAAAGGCCGGCAAGGCCGGGTTGGACTCGAGCCGGGCCCGATGCTCATCGATGGCATCGGCCGCCGCGGTCAGGGTGGTGGCCGGGCCGGCCGGGTCGCCGCCCGGTTCGGTGAGCTGGCCGACCAGGTTCCGTTTCGCCCGCAGTGCACGACGGCGGGCGGCCTGGTTGTCGACCCTTCCGATCCGCACCGCCCAATCGACAGGGAAGGAAAGCTGGTCGTCGAGATGCCACAGCCACTCTCCGGATCCGTATGGGAAAGTCCATGCGGCCGGTGTCTCAGCCAGACAGGAGAAGGTCTGGTAGCCGATCCCGTGATCGGGATGGTCAACAGTGAGGTAACGCCTATGGGATGGTCGATTCGGATCGGTTCGACGGCCACCCTCGAAATAGACCGCGTCGCGGTCCAAACGCACCACCGACGGACGACCGTTCTCGGTCACGGGCTCGGGGAGGGACAGCTCACCGAGTCCCCGGAGCACGGCTCGTTGGTAGAGCCACCTCAGCTGCGCCGCCGCCATCGGCCGGATTTGGACATGCTGGGAAAGCTGATCAGCCAGGGTCCCGGCCTGTGACATCGCAATCCCGAGCCGACCTCGACTCGGAAGCAACGGCGCCACCCCAAACATCGAGCCAACATCTGACCCGGCCGCTCGAATCCGATCCAACGAAAAGCGGGTCCCACCGGAGTCAGGCAACTGCAGGGCCAGAAACCAGCTCCTTTCGAATATCGGTTCGGCAGCCAGCCGACCGGCCACCTGCCGCGCCACTCCAGCCCAACCCGGCCGCTCGCCGTGGCCGTTGCTGGCCCCGATCCGCTGTTCGAGTTCCTTACGAGAAAGGCTCCGAGCGACCGAGGCAATCAAAGACTCCGACGGCAGAGCCAGAAGAGCCGCCATTGTCCGCGCATGCACCTCGCGGGCGTCACGGATCGACCGATGTGGATACGGAAACGGTACCAACTCGAAACACGCCCACACCGCTCCATCGGAACCCCACACCAGATGCCCGCTGATCCCCCGCACCGGCAACGGGCTACCCACGGCTTGCCCTCCCGACTGATCGCGATTCGGGTTCGACTAGTAGACCGACCGAGTCTCCCCGACACGGTCGAGGAGGTGTCACAGGGCTTCCACCGCGCACTCCGAGTCGGCAACCAGGGGAACAAACCAGACTTATGGTCCCGGCCATTACCCGGAATGGGGAGCGTCCTTCGATCCGCCAATGCCTCACCGCCCACCCCGACCCGAAGACCGCCAGCACAAACACGGCCAGATTGCCAACACTCCCGAGATGAGCCCACACCGGTCGGGTCATCAGCAGCAACCCGCTAGTACCGGCGATGGCACCCAACTGGGAAGCGGACAAGGCCCACGGGAGGCGCCACCCGGCCACATGCCCGATGATGACCGGATGTCGCAAAGCCTGGGTATAGGAGTGATAGACGTCGACGTCGGTGGCCAGTCCCATCAATCCCACCCTGCGTCGTGGACCGAGCCCGGTACCAGGATCACGCCTCGAATCGGTGGTGCCGATGCGCCCACATCCTCGGCCACCTTGGTCTGCAGCCAATCGGTGGCGTTGATGGCAAAAAGGACGATCGCCGCCAGAATGATGACCCCGATCACCGACGACACCGTCCGCTTCACCAACCAAGACCAGAGGATCATTCCGATGGCGAGCAGTACCGCCGCCCCGATCGCCAAAGTGGTGAGGTTCCCCACCACGGTTTCTGCTGTTTGGATCATGTGCCCTCTCCTTTTCAATCGGTTCTCAACGTGCGAGCTGCGGTGCTGGAAGCAGTTGCGAAACCTCCCACCGGCCATCCCTCAGCTCCACAACCAGCGAGTACTGGAGCACCTGAACACGTTCGCCCGAATCGGTCGCCCGCACCACCAACGTCACCTGGGTGAGCCGGTCAATTTCGACTAGCCCGGCCTGCAGGATCTCGACTGTCACAAACGGCGGCGGCTCGATTTCGGCGACTTGGGCCGAAGTCGAGAGGTAGCGGGCCAGTTCCCCATCACCTGCCAACAGCGCCGCCAGAAACCTTGGAAGCATCTCTTCCAGACCGGGCACGGCGTCGAGGCCATCAAGACGCCCAATCAGAGGTTCCGGCGCAGGAGCCCGGGTCGGTGCCGGGATCAGAGCAGGCAAACCCACGACGACCCATCCGGTCTCGGTCTCCACCACTCCTACCGAATAGAAACGTGTCCCCGCCGGAACCCACACTGGTCGACCGTCGGCCTGATCGGCGGCGACAACCTCAGCAGCGACCACGACCGCGTAGTAATTGTCGGCGAGTTCGCGAGCGCCGACGCTCGTCGTCCTACTGGCGAACCATGACCCGACTTCCATCCCCTCCAGCGACGGGTTGACGAGAAAAGGCGAAAGGGCACCAGGAAGATCCTCCCCTGCCTCGAGGTAAGTGGCGATGAAGAGTTCGGCGAAGCCCTCCACCCCTGCTGTATCAGGCTGCCTCTCAACACCCGCAACAGCACCCAACGCTCCGACCGCCTGACCAAGTGCCGAAACCTGGTGTCCAATCAGAACCGCTGCCACGGGCCCCGACACGATCAGCAGCCACAAGACGATTCGCCAGGCCCTGACTTTCAATCCAGGGCTGAGCCGTCTTCGAGGAAGCAGTTCACCAAGGTCCACTTTTCGAGCAGGTCGATCCGTCACCGGAGTCCGATCGAATGTTCAGCCCCACGACTGCCTATCAATTTGGTGCTAGGACTCTGGCGTCGCAATGCTTCGATACGGGCGCCTTCAGCAGCCCAGTAACGACTCTCGAAGAATCTGATCACCCGACAGGCCAGGTCATCAGGCGGCAGCATCCCTTCAGTCCTGACCAGGGCTTCCAACAGGTCGCACCAGTCATCCCATCCCACTCGTATATGACGGTCCAACTCGTCGGTAGTCAGGTTCCCGAAGTCCGGTGGTCGGATCGGGGGGATGCCTCCCTGTCGATCAGCGGTGAGGTGTGGGCCGTCGATGCTCAACTCCATGTCCTTTCTGGTGGTCGATTGGTCGCCTGAGGAAGACGAGACGTCACACCCGCGATTACGGACAAACCCTCGTCGGCCCTCTCATTGAGAAAATCAGCTCAATGAGAATCTGCTGACTCGATGGCTTCGGGGGGGCGCCATGCTTCGTTCACGACAGGAGAATCCCGAACAACCCTGTCATCGGAATATCCGTAGGCCTGTCAGTCGAAGGTCAATGACAGAACGCGACGCCTACGGTCCGGTTGGGGGATCAGGGAACAAAGCCTTCGGAATCAAGAGCCGGCATTTGCTCAAGATCGAACCTCGGAATTGTCGGCCTTGAGCGTTTGGACTTACGCCAGAGCATCGAAGAATGGCTCTGGTTCTGCCGTCCTAGGACGAAACGACGATAAGGATTCGCGTTTCCCGGTTGCCTAACGATTCAACGAACCCAGACACCAGCTGCAATTGTCATAGGGGTGCTCCGCCTTTGCCTCGGCGAGCGTGTCATACCAGCGCCGGTGCTCGACGGACATATGGTCGAGCTGGCAATTGACCCTCTGGTTGCCTGTGTCGTGGACTTCCAGGGTGTTTACGTTACCTAGGAACTTCTTCTGCTTGTACATCAAGAGCAATCCTTCCCGGTCAAGTTTCCAACACGAATCGCTACTTCTGTCGCGAGCCATCCTTACTTCGCTGAAGCATGCACAGTGGTTCCCAGGCCGCGGTTCGATGATCCGAGTGAACTCCGTCGACGCGGCAAAAGGGCGGAACCCGTTCGGGCACTTCGGCGAATAGTGATAAGTCGACAGAGAGGTCTGATTTGGAATTTCGGAGATGGATGGGTCGCTGTTTGGCCCTGATGCTGGTATCAGGCAGCGTGGCTTCGTTTGGTGCAAAGGCAGTGGACACCGAAACTCATTGTGTCCTTGTTGTTGTTGGGCAGAAGCCAAGCGGAGAGTTCATCACTGAATCTCTGGGCTGTTTCACCACATTGGGGGAAGCCCAGGGTGCCGAGCACGCGACCGTTCAGGGCAGTGATCGGATCGTCGGCGAGGGCGTCAGCTTGCTCACGTTCACTCTTGGTATCCATTTCGATGGGGCTGGGGGAACTGGAAGCTCAATATCCATTGTCGGTGACAATTGCAATGGTGGCTTCTGGAATACGGGGCCAACGTGGTCGAATCGGATCTCGTCTTCGTTCAATGGGTGTCACCGGTTGCGCCATCATGTCGACCCCGACAAAGGCGGTGCTGCGACCGACACGACAGGATCAGGGAGTACCCACAACCTGCCCGGTGCCTACGACAACACAACAGATTCGGTCTCCTATTGGAGCAGTTGAAGCGCCATGCAGCCAGATTCCGTGGCAGTCTCCTCTAATGCAGGGTGGGACCACCGACGCCGAGATCATTGAGGCGTCGTGGGCCACGCCCGCACGATTTGATGAGATCTATCGGCGACACTCTCCTGCCGTGTTCGCGTTGTTGGTGAGGGCCGTTGGACCTGATGATGGGAGAGATCTCACTGCCGAGGTGTTTGCACGCGCGTTTGCTCAACGGGCAAGGTATCAAACGAGCTACCCGAACTCTCGTCCGTGGTTGATGGGGATCGCCGGGCACCTCATCGCGGACTACCACCGGCATGCGGCTCGAGAGAGAAGGGCCTTCAGCCGATCGATTGGTGAAATGACCACGGGGGCACCAGACTCCGAGCAGGATGCAGTGAACCGGGTCGATGCCGACTCGTACCATGACATGCTGGTGTCCGCGATGCGTTCGCTCCGAAAGGAGGAACGGGCCGTCGTCGGACTATTTGCAGTTGGCGGCTTGTCCTACTCTGAAATCGCGGAGGCTCTCGGAATTCCTGAAGGAACGGTCCGATCCCGACTCAACCGAGCTCGCACGAAGCTTCAGAGGGAACTCTCAAGTGGACGACACGACGTGACACCATGAACGGTCACGACCCCCTCGATCGTTTGCGCCCTCAGGGGGATCCGCCAGTCCCATCCGCGGCCGACGATGCATATATGCGGCGCCGGTTAGATGACCTAATCGACGACGAGGAGCGTCGCCTCGCAATGGGTCCGGTATCACGGCGCAAACTACTGTTTGCACTGATAGGCGCGGGCGCTGCTGCCGGCGTAGCCGGCTGGAGCTTTCTTGCGCGACCCGGGACAGGACCAATGCTTCTGGAGATCGCGCGGGTGGCGCGGTCTGCTCACCCCGACAGTGTGCCACCAGGAGCTTTTGCCTACTTCAAGACTCACCGGCGAGACCTCAGGGCTAGGCCGGCGAACGACCTTGGCCTATTGGACCGAGAATGGGTCGCGTACATTCAGCCGACCACCCGCGAGCTGTGGAGAAGTGAGGACCTGAGATTTCTTCAGATAAGGACGACCCCGCTCGCTCCGACATTCTTTGATCCGCTTGTTGAAGAGGCGTACATGGCTGCGGGTATGGATCATCGTGACGCAATCGGAACGAGCGTCGTCGAGCAGTTCGATGGCATTTCTGACCCGTTGCTAACGAAAGACTGGCCAGTAGATCCAGCGGAGCTGCGGAGGGCAATGGATGTGTATCTCAGCTCCTCGGGTGATGATCGCCCCGTGGCCGTTGACTTGCTCGACCTTGCAAGCCAAATGCTGCGGGAAGTGTCACGCCCGCCCCAACTGCGTGCTGCCCTTCTAGAAGTCCTAGCACAGCTGCCCCTGGAGAACTTGGTGCCAGCCGGAGTGGGACTCTTCTCCTTCGGCTTGACATTCCGACAGGAGTTGAGGCGCCGAATGGTGGTGTCGTTCGATTCCGAAGGGAACTTGGTGACCGACTCTGTCACTCTCCTCGAGCCAGATGCACAACTCCAAGTGCCAGCCGGAACGGCAATCGCGCTCGGACGGTACGAGCTTCCGCAAACGGTGGACACGCTTCCAGGGTGATCGTCGGCTCTGCGTGACTCGTAAAGGACCAGCTTGTCTCTAGTGGGCATGCTTGACCAGGTCAGCGTGGAACCGAAAACCCTCGATCGGCGAATTAATAGATGCAAGGCAAGACGAGACGCCTCGGTTCGGGCTCCGACCGTTTTGTGCGCCTTCTCGGATTTCTTCCGCAATGATCGTTACTAAACCGTTGTAGAAGACTCCTCCCACTTCTCCGCCGACGACCTGAGCGAAACCTGGAGCCTGGCCACTCCACAGATTCTCGAACAGGTTGACGAGGGCAAAGCTGGGCTCTTCGATCCCGACGTCCCGAAGGTGTTGTGAATCGCTCTAAGGAGGACGTCATCGGTCATCTGAGCGATCCTTCACTGTGGCCCTTTTGAGGATTTCTCCCTTCGGCCCGTAGAGGATCACGCACCGCTCCGGTGTTCCTAGGCGCCTTCGATCTATGAACTTCAAAGCAGCCTTGATCGCTCGATCGATCACCTCGGGAGCGACGATCTCGAGCACCATGCGAACGGTCGCTATCGCAACCTCCACCATCTCAGGCTGACAGCGGCTCTCAGTTATTCGGATTTGCGACGTGACCTTGAAACCGGCGTCACCGAAATCCTGCTCAAGTTGAGCCAGAGCAAGCGACGAGGGTGGCTTTTGCATCACCGCCGCCCGATCTCCAACAGCTTGGACAGGAGCTTCAGAAACACTACGCGTGGATGGGGGACTCACGGGCGAGGAGCGAACCTGGGCGGCGTGCGATCCTCGTGATCGAGAGGAAATCATCGCGGCATTAGGATCAACAACCGACGTCACGGTCACCGCGGACCAACTGCGCTCACACCTCGTGGGATAAGAGCTTTCCACGGCTAATGACGGTGTCAGGTGCAAAACCGGTCCGGCTTTCGACGCCGGCATGGTCGCCTGAGGACGTCGCTGCGTTGGCTCGCAGCGGCGGTTGTCCTCGCCTATGGAAGTCACCCCATCGCCCTATAGGGACGAACTGCGGTCGGATCCTGCTCGCAGTTTGACCTGTAAAGAACCTGGGTTCGAGCAAGCACCGACCGACTAGGTCAGCGGAAGCCACCGCGAGATTCGGTAGTTCCTCGGAACTCAAACTACGTGATCGGCGAATACTAACTGGTCGAATCTTGCGGCCGCCTTGGGTGGCCGGGAACTAAAGGAGAAGCCGTGGCCGATCGTCGCGTACGTCAATCGGGGAAGGACCGAGAAGGGGATATCACCTCGCTCTGCAATCGGGATGAGTGGTGGTCGCCTCGAAGTAAGAGCGACGCAATCAGCGACATTGAGAACCGGCTCCACCGGTACTTCGTGCAAGAAGCAGGCGAGGCTGTCTGGGTCAAGGTTGTCCAGGGAGCCACAGGAAAGTTCTTGCGAACAGACGCCGATGCGACCTCCAGGAACAACCTCGACAACCTTCCGAACTGTTGAGGCACTAAACGTCGGAAACCCGCCGCCGCAGGCTTCAGGCGGCACGTCAGCAATAGGCCGACTGATCTCGGTCGGCAAGGAACGGAACAACAGAGTCAAGGCTCGTCGGAGGAGGAACGAAGAATGTCGTTGAAGACATCAAGTCAAGCATTGGCAGATGAACCGAACAAGGTTCTCGTCTTTTTCTCCTTGTTGCTCGGCATCATCTTCCACTGGATCTATGAAGTCGCGGTCGCTGCAATCAAGGCGGATGGTGAGTGGGTTTTTGGCACTCGAGGTGTGATCTTGGCCCGCATAGTGATCAGCCTTGTGGCGTCCGTTGTCGGACTGGTCGCCGCATACAATCAAGTTAAGAAGGCTGACGAAGGATTTCGTGCAGTAACCGCGTTTGTTCTCGGTCTTAGTGTCGATGCGATGACGTCTCCTTGGACCGTCCCCGCCTCCACGAGTTAGACGAGGAACGCGCCCTATGTCTTCACCTGTCTACGGGGGCGAACCAATTGTTCAGGGAGAAGAAGAGGTCCTTCCAGCATGAGGAGGCGGGTCTTGATTCTGTTGGACCTACTGTGGGTCGAAGCCGAGAACGGTTTCGACGTCAACGAGCACACGGCTGCCAGAGCGCTGAAAGCGAAGACCGAATATGGTTCGGGGCCACCGAGTCGCCAACGGGCACGGAACGAGGCGGCTCGGTTCGCCGGTTGGTTCAGGAGTCTGTTGATCGAGTGGAGTTCTGCTGCGTGAGCAGAATGTCTGGCATCGGCCAGGCGGTCACAGGCTCGGCTCATTCATTGACGACGTCGTGTCCGGAATTGTCATCGAGCGGTGTGAACGATGCCTCTAAGCGATGCTGATCGGCAGCTGCAACTGGCAAGCTGGATACGACCCTCGAGTGATAGCGAACAGACTCAGCAGGATCGCGCAAAACGAATGGTCGAAGACGCGATCGGATCCAGCGCAGCCTTCTCTGGAAGTGACTTGTCGATTTATACCAAGGGCAGCTATCCGAACAACACCAACGTTCGCCTAGACAGCGATGTCGATGTCGTTGTCGAGCTTCGGGAGTGCTACTACTTCGACTATGTCTCTGGCCCGAATCCTGGAGCACCCCCGGCGTCTTTCTACCCGGGTCCCTGGACTCCTTCGCTATGGCGCGGGGCTGTCGCTACGGCTCTCGAAGAGAGTTTTGGATCGTCCAACGTGAAAGCGACGGGGAACATCGCCATCAACGTCCTCGCCATCGCTGGGAGCCGGCCAAGCGCCGATGTGGTTCCAAGCTTCTCGTACATGCGCTTCGATGACCCCGATGGTCAGCAGGGTCATAAAGGGAGCTGTGTGTTCCCTGCCGATGGAGGGGGATACATTGTGAACTGGCCACAGCAACAAATGGACAACGGTCGCGCCAAGAACAGCGCCACCGGCGGACGATACAAGAGCTATGTACGGGCTCTCAAGAACGCCGAGAACGTTTTGAGCGCCGAGGGCACTATTTCGGATCTGCCGTCGTACTTCATGGAATGCCTTGTCTTCAACGTGAAAGACTCTGCGCTGACATCTGGTGACCTCGATGACGGATTTCGCTCCACCCTCTGGGACTTGTGGACGCAACTCAACGCTGACAGTGTCGACAATATGGTTGAACCGAACGTCTTGAAGTGGCTGTTTCGAGGTCAGCAAAAGTGGACGCCCGATGAAGCTAAGGCACTCGTTTCGAAAACCTGGGACTACCTGGGTTACGCGAGCTGACGATGGGAAGACCGACCGCTCTCTTGCGTATCACCATCCTTGCCCTAGGGGTGGTCTACACCGGGCTGTTTTGGGTAACCGGTACAATCATTAGTTCGACCACCGAGCGTCTCCTGGCCGCCCTCCCAGCGATCGGTTCGCTGATGCTGGCGGCATGGGACACGATCGGCTGGCGGTTGCCGCCGTTCCATCGAGTGACCCATCGGCCTCGTCTTGACGGATTGTGGGTTGCGACCCTGATTCCGACATCTGACAGCCACATACCCGAAGGTGGCAATCGCGGCCCGATAGAAGCGTTCCTTGTGGTCACCCAGTCATATTGGACCTTGCATGTTCGACTCCTCACTGCCGAGAGTGAAAGTTGGAGCCGGGCGTATTTCTGGGATCGGCATGCGAACCGCCACGTCGAGCACCTTTCCTTCGTCTACCGAAACATCCCCAGCGCTATGCACCAACCGCGAAGTGTTGCTCATCTAGGCTCGTGCACACTTCGACCGGAGCTGAATGTGCCCGCAACCGTCTCCGGGACCTACTTCACCGACCGATACACCAAGGGCGACATCTCACTTAAGTTTGTTGATCGGAGCCGAGGCCACGCAACGTTTGCCGAGGCCAGTGCCCATGCAGGCCTCCGTCCAGGCCTGTAGCGAGGCGATAGGCCCAGTTGGCCCTCGGTGCTTTCCTGCCGAAAACCGTCGACAGATCGAGAAGGACGCATGATCGCTTTCGGCCCAGACCTTCAGGCTGCTTGTCAGATCTGGTCGGTGCGAGCTTGCAGGTCAGTCGCGACCGGCATTCGATCACGATGGCAAACGGGGAGTTCGAACACTCCGCTCTTACAGAGCTATTGGGACTCTATTCGGTACTCGGGGAGAACATTGGACACGGCCCAGATTGGTCCTCTGTTCTTGTGGCTTTCTCCGTGTCGTCGGGACATTTCTCGAACGTGATCGACCAACGATTCACAACGGTTGGAGTTGGTTTGCACCTCGATCCGAGCGACAGGCTATGGGTGACCATCGTTTTTGCTAGACCCTCGTAGCGGAGCTTCGATGCCAAATCAAAGGCGAGTGCAGTCGGATGACATACGTCGGTGAGCCGTTCGGCGATCGGAGGCGCGTTGATTTGGACTCGCTGCCGGGACCACACCCTGCCCTTTGGGCCGCCCGCCTTGAGCAAGTGGAGCTCTTCGAGCGGAGCGTAACTGTTCTCGTCTAGACGATGGGTTAACGGGGTTCCGGGACGGCATGGTGGTACCAGCCGGGACATGCCGCGGTTGACCGGGAGAGGACTTCTTGGGTGCCTAGAGACATCCCGCGCGAATGGGTGCCCCATCACTCGCTGAGTCCTGGCCTAGTCACGAATCGAATGTGGTCCCATCCAACGGGCTCCCTTGCTCACTGGCTATCGGACGGGTACCGCGCGTCGAAAAGGTACGATTCCGCTCCAACCGGCTTCATTTCGGGTTTCTAGACATTGCTCGTGGGCGGAGGAGCTTATTCCCCGACGGGGTCGGTCAGAGAGGTGCTGTTGCAGGGAGAGGGGAGGGTGCTGTCGCATATGTCCAGTATTTCTGGACATATGCGATAGGATTGGCCGATGGGCTCAGCCACAGACATGCTCCGAACAACACTCGGGCGTACGCCATACAAGACTTTGGTGGAGTTGGCTGAAAGCCCAAAGCCCATGTCAGGTCGGATAGTGGCGGCCGCGCTGGGGGTGGCTCCGACAACGGCCACTTCGGCCTTGGCGAAGCTCCGTGAAGCCGGATTGGCTCGGTCCAGCCGGCAGGGGCGGGCGCACCTTTGGCACCTCGACACGGACAACGCCTTGCTCCGCTCCTGGTTGATAGAGAGGCGAGGTGAGCCGAGCGACGGCCAGGTAGGAATGAGCCCCTACGCCACCGGTGGCGGCGGCGTTACCTTCGAGCGCAAGGTCGCGGTTCGATACCTCACCCTTTTGCTCGTCGGCGATGGAGCCGTGGAATTGGGCGACGGCCGGTCCGTCGTGGGTGTCGCGTTCCAGCAGGCACCGGGGCACCCAGTAGACGACCTCGTCGTTCGCGCAGCCCGCGCTGGTGAGCTGGAGCCGTCACTGGTCCTGTCGGTTGGGGTGCGTCGCTCGCCTGATCTTGTGCAGAGTGACGCGTCGACGAGGAAGCTCATCCGCGCGTTCGTTCACGAGGTTACGACCGCACCCGACGGTGGGCCGGAGCATCGTGTCGGGCTCGTTGTGGCGGGGTTCCAAGATCACGCTCAGCAACTCGGGAAACTCGCCGATCTAGCTTCGAAGCAGAGTGCTGCACGGAGCTTCTTTGACCTTGCTCGAGCACCGGACAAGTTTTCCGCGGCTCTCCGCGGACGTCTTCTTCAAATCGAAGCCCTCGTCAGGCTTGCACTCAACGACCTTGGTGCCGCCGATCCGGGCCAGGATGTCATCGAACAGCGCACTTGGGAGCTGTTGTCAAGGCTCGTTGTGCTCATGCCGCGGCTCGAGTCGCCCGACGAGGCGGACTGGGCTGCGATGACGAATGCGCTGATCCCCCTCGCGCGGGGCGGGGATCTCTATGGCGCGTCGCGATTGCGCGATCGCCTCGTCGCTCTAGCGGATGAGTACGCGCCCAGGGCCGCCACCGTTGACCTGAGTGTTCTGCGACGCGACCTACACGAGGTTCTCGACGTGACCGTTCGCCGCCATCGCCGGGGCTGGCAGGCGCTCGGCCACCTTCACGAGCGCGCGATCGCGTCGGTGCGCGACGACATCACTTCCGCCGATGGCACTAGAACAATCCACCTCGATCGAGGAAACGCAGGGGCGGCACTGCTCGCCCTCGCCGATTCGGCGAACGCCGCGATTGTTGCGCATGGGGAGTCCGGTGTCGGCAAGAGCGCCCTCGTTGTTCGTACCGCCATCGGCGCAGCGAGCGGCGACCCAGATACCACGCAGGCGTTGTGCATAAACCTCCGGCATCTTCCTCCGATGACTTTGGAGTTCGAGTCCTTCCTCGGTGTTCCACTCACAACTCTGCTCTCGGAACTCACCGCCCCAAGACGCCTGCTCGTAATCGATGGTGCGGATGCGATCTCCGAGGGCGGGCTCGAGCAGCTTCGCTATCTCGTCGACGCAGGTCTCCGGGCTGATATGAAGGTCATCGCTGTAACGGCGAACGGGACCAGGCAGCTGGTGCGAGACACGATGGCCGAACGCAGCGGCGGAGAGGTAGCTGAATACCTCGTGCCACCGCTGACAGACGCCGAGGTCGACGATGTCGTTACGACCTTCGATGAGTTGACAGCGCTTGCGACAAACCCACGGTCACGCGCTCTGCTCCGCCGACCGGTTGTTGTGGATCTGCTCGTCCGCGGCGGTCTCGCAGGGACGCCACTCAGTGATGCCGACGCACTACGTCAGGTTTGGTCGGGGTTGGTCCGTCGCAACGAACAATCAGACCGCGGCACCCCGGACGCCCGCGAGCTTGCCCTCCTGCGTCTGGCTGATCTCGCACTCTGCGGTGGCGACCCCCTCGCCGCCGTCAGCGCTATCGACCCCACGGCGCTCGATGGACTCCGGCACGACGGAGTGCTGCTGGCCTCTTCCGACGACCCCTTCAGGATTGGACCGGCGTTCGCTCATGACGAGGTCCGCCGGTACGCGGTCGCATTCATCATCCTCGCCGCGGGCCACCCCACCTTGAAGCTGGTCGATGCTGGCGTACCACGCTGGGCTCTCAGTGCGGCTCGGCTTGCCTGCCAAGTCCAGCTTGCCGCACCCGACTCCGCATCCAACCCCTTGCCCGGTAGGTTCGTTCGTTTACAGCAGGCGTTCGACGATCTGGTGGCGAGCGGCCACGGCGATCGGTGGGGCGACGTACCTGGTGAGGCTCTACTGACGCTAGGCGATCCGGACCCGGTGCTCCGAGACGCCTGGCCTGAACTACGCGCCGGACTCGGTGCAGGTCTAAAACGTCTCAGCCGGCTTGTGGACCAGCGGCTACGAGACGATAAGGGTCTCGTCCGCATCGTCGCGATCGAGCCGCTCATCCGCCTCCTATTGGAGGACGAGACCCCGTGGTGGTCTGGGGAACATCTGCAAGAGGTCCTACGGGACTGGCTATGCGCACTCGTGATCGCCGACACACCGGCCGGATATCCGCTCCGCCTTTTTCTGCGCGACCGTCTGGTCGCCGCTTGCGCGGCGGCGGACCGTCGCATGCATGAGGAGCGTGAAGCTGCCGCTGCCGCACGGGCGGCTCGCACCCCCGAAGAAATCGAGGAGGAACGCAGGCTTATGGAGAGCCGCCGAGCTCTCTTCACCGAGATCGGTTACCCGCGCACCAGACGTCCGGCACGCCCGGAGATTCCGCGTGAGATCACCGATGAGATCGTGGTTGAGTTGCTCGCTCTACTTGGCCCCGACCTCGGTCAAGAGGGTGAGGCCATACTCCACCGCATCGGCCAGGACGCACCATCGAGGCTCGGTCCCGCGGTAGAGGAGTTGTTCACTGGTCGAGCTCTCGCGACCTTCAGGCACGGCTTCTTAGCTGAGATGACGGAGGCCTACTACCTCGACGACGAGGAAGACGGATCGGGCTTCCTCCGGGATGGCATCAGGCGCCACAGAGCTCGTAGCTTCGGCGTAACACCGCTTGCAGCTTGGTACCGCGGGCCGTTCATGGCGCTGTTCCAGTCAGACTTCCGCAACGGGGTAGCGGCGTTGAATCGGATGCTCAACCATGCCGCACTCGCGCGGGCACATACTCTCGCCGGCCTTGGTCGCTACGGCGGCCCTGTGGACGAGAGCGCTATCGACGCCTACCGGACCGAGCTTGAGATTGCCGGAACACGCCGGGTCTACGTCGGCGACGGGCACGTATGGATCTGGTACCGCGGAACAGGCGTAGGGCCTTATCCGTGTATCAGCGCCCTCCAGGCATTGGAGCGTGTCTGTGACCAACTCATCGAGATCGGCATACCACTTCGGAACATCGTCGCGACACTGCTCGACGGTTCTGAGAGCCTCGCGATGGTCGGACTCATTGTGGGGCTGTTAGTGCGCCATCTCGAGAGTGCCGGCCAGCTGCTCGACCCCTATCTGGGTGAGCCGATGATCTGGCACTACGAGTTCATGCGAGTAGTTCATGAGACCAGCGGGCTGGCGGCACGCTCCGACGACCTCGTCGCGCCCGAGCGCCGAGAGTGGTCGATGCGCGAGGCCGCGATGACGCTCGTGCTGCGCGCCGACGCTGCTCGAGCGGACGAGCTACGGATAATTGGTCAAGAACTCGTCGAAACGGCGCGGCGATCGGTTATTGAAGAGCTCGTCGATGTCGAAGAAGCGGCGGTCGACGAACAGCTCGTCACCGTGCGCGCCTGGGCGAGCGGACTCGATCGCGATACGTATGAAGCACAAGAGGCTGAAGAAGGGGTCTATATCCAGAGCAGGCCGCCCGACGACATCGCACAGGCCATTCAGCGCGGCAGCGAAGACGTGCAACGCGCACAGGAGGCAACGGGGCTCATGGTCCGGTACTACATCCGACCGAAGAACGGCACTGCCGAGCCTGTGAGCACCGAGGATCTCACCGCCGATCTAGCTGTGGCCCAGGAACTCCTCGAAAATCCACCCGCTCTCAGCGCCGGTGATCATTGGGACACACCAACTGCAGTCGCGGCCGCCGCGCTCGAAGCCCACCTCTCTCGTGGTGTAAACCTGCCGGAGCCTGCGCTCCGTTTCGCCGTCGAGGTCGTGATCCGTGTCGGAGAGGGCGAAGCATCCCCACGCCAGTTCGAGTTCGAAGAGACCTACTTCGAGCAAGGAGCCGACCGCAGCGCCGCGCGCGTGCTCCCGTTGCTGCTCATACCGAGAGCGGCAGATCTCCGCGCACTCATCGACACCGCCGACGGGTCCGAGACGCTTTTTCGTGCTGTCGCCGCGGCGGGCAACCTCGCCCGGAGCGTGGCAAACGAGGTGCGGGTACACCTCGCCCGTGGCCTCGATAGGGTGTGGGAGGCCCCTTGCGGCAACAACGGGACATGCCACCACGAAACGGCATTCCAGCTCGCAATTGAGACGATGCGCGACTGTGCTCTCGCCCCCTGGGATCCGGACACTGGTCGACGCGGCGCCCTCGTCCTTGCCGACCCCGTTGCGGAGTCGCTCGCAGACACGGCCGACAACGGGATCTACATCTCCCGACTCGACGCTGCCATCCGCGCGCTTGCGCCAGCTGCGATGGTCGGTATCTGTGTCTCAGCGCGGGCTCGCGAGGTTCTCGCCGTTCTCTTCGCTGCGCACCGCCGCTCCCTGCTCGCGTACGAGGACGACATGGATCATCGAGGGACCCATGGGTTGATCGCCGCACGTGCTCTTCTGACGATTGCGGCGGATGGCGACGAGGCGCCGATCTATGACCACATCGATGCTTACGCCGACAACGCGACGCTTTTGAGCAGCCTCCTACGCGGACTTTCTGCGGCTGCCGAAGAGTCGGCAAGCCGCTCTGCAACCGCGAGACGAATCTGGCCGAAGGTCGTCTCACACGTCCTCGACCTGGAGGGGTCGGGACACACCCCATTTGATGGCAGATTCGACGGCGACAACGCCCTCGCAGGCCTACTGCCGAACGCCGCAGGTGAGGTCTCGTACCTCTACCGAGAGCTTGAAAAAGATCCGATCGTGTGGTGGGAGCCGCTTGCTTGGCGGGCCACCGTCGAGCAGTGGCTGCGCCTGGCACGGGGCAAACCGACCTGCGTTGACCAGCTGATCAGCTTCTTAGGAGTCTTGGAACCAGAGGACCAAGCCCGGGTTGGGCTGCCCTGGGTTGCGGATCTCGTCATCGCCAATCCCAGCCGCGTCGCGAACCGCACTTACCTGTTGTCCTCATGGTTGATCGAGGTCCGTTCTGTCGCCTCCGACGCCGGGTTGTTGCCCGACTGGCAGCGCGTGGTTGATGCCCTGGTGGTCGCCGGCGTAACGCGGCTCGCGCCATACTCGGAGTAGTGCTAGTCAGCTGTTGCTGCGAATTCGTGTCTAGCGCCGTCCCGGGACTGCTTGGCGCAAGTCCAGGCTCGTGATTGGAGCCTGGATGAGGGCTCAAGCGGTACGGACGCAATTGAACTGCTTCAAACACTGGGTTTCTTCAGATCAGCCGTTTCCTGAGTTGGATGGCATGCCCGAGGTGAACTACTAGCTTGCCGGTGTGATTTCGGCTGCCTCGTGTCGGCCTCGCTCGATGAGGCGAGTCCGCAATTGATAAAACTCGTCATCAGGATGGCTAGCGGCGATGCGGAGGGCTTCGGTGGCTGTCATCTCGATATGGGCCTGCTCCCATGGCTCACCGTGTCCGATCATTCTCCTGAGAATTCTCAGTCCACGATTGGAGGGTTGTGCGTCCCGACATCGGTCGGCAACTTCCATAGCAAGGTCGATCTCGCCATTTGTGATATCAATGTTGGTGTCCATCATCCTCAGCCAGGTTTCGGTGTCTGCAGCGTGGACCAACGCCCAGCGTCCGCCCGATCTCGCGCCAACGGATCCGGTCGGAACGGTGGTGTTCGATGCGACCTGGGGAAACAGAGAAAACGAGGTCGGCTTCGACCCCGGCAATGAATCGTCCCCCGTTGCGCCGAGTTCATTTGACGTAGGAGTGGACCGGCAGGTCGTGGTGTATGACGCGGCGAACCAACGAGTCATTAGCCAGGATGCATCGGGCCGAAGGGTGTTCTTGGCGAGTCCAACCCCTGCATCAATCGTCGACGTTGCCTTCGGAGACATGGGCGAGATCTATCTTCTGGAATTGACTCCCGGCGGAGACGGCGATCTCGACCTGTTTGTCGCCGATGCGGGGCTTGTTGGCGTTTCAGCGGTCGGTCACGCGGTTGAACCAATCGCTGATCAGATGCGCTTTAGCTCGGAAGGCGTGGCCATCCATCAGTATCCGTCCGATCAGTGGTGGTACGGGGTTGTCCCGGCGCCCGAGGGCGGGGGGGCCGAGGGTGAGCCAATCGGAGGAACGCCGGGGAAGGTCGCCCGAGATGGAACGGAGATTCTGTTCAAGGTCACGGAGGACAGTGTTCGGATCGGGGGAATAGCTCTGGGCTCTGATTGGGTGGTGGAGTTAAGAAGCTCAGAGCGCATTGGCGAAGGTCAGCTCGTCGAAATGCTCCCCGATGGGGAAATCGGAGTTGTATTCCGAGAAATCCGGGAGGCAGGCCCCGTGTTCCGCGCGGTCCGCATATCAACGGAAGGCGAAATCCTTTCTGATCTTGTCGTCCCGTCCGGTGATTGGACGGACTCGGCCCCAGTTAGCCGGTTCCGCGTTGATTTAACCGGCAACCTGTATCAATTGAGGACGAGTGAAGCAGGATTCGAAATCGTCGAACTGGACTGGTGGAGCAGCTAATGACGAGGGGAGAGGCAATGACACGCAAGATGACCCCTACACGGTTTGTGAGTCTCGCTTTGATGACGTTCGGCCTCGTTTTCGGGACTTCGATCGTCGCTTCAGCTCACGGAGCGAATTGGGTCGAAACCTATTGCCTGGCAAGGGGAAGCGGGGCCGGTCACTACAACATAACAACTTGGACTCGTTCTCAGGCCCAAACCTACGCCTATACGGCAAACTTTGAGGGCTATACGTGGGGAGGAGGCTGCTGGGACAACGACAATGTGCATGAGTCAACAGGCGAACCGCCCGGGACTGTCAATCATGGTGAAGGTGGTGACTGCTCTGGTTTCACGTTCAAGTCCTGGGCTATGGAGATAAGTCCTTACGGTGCTGTCGGTTTTGAACACTGGATGACAGGCGCCGACGAACATGGGCCATATACCGCGGCCGCTTTCAAGGCAGGGGATGGACCGACATCCGTAATCGGCACGACTCCAACATATGCTCAGACCACTTACATGGACGCCTTTGCCAGCTCGACACACATCGGGATGATTTATGCGGAAGGCACATCTAACAACCAAGACACGATTATTGAAGCCAAAGGCGAAGCGGATGGAACCGTGGTCGCGACGCGAACCTACCGAGGGTCGGCAACCTACACAGCGGTACGGCGAGACTCTTGGACTCCCTGAGCTTCACGAACGTTCGCGACCCGTAGCGTTGGGAGGCATTCAACGCCTTGCAGCCTGGGCAGCCCTATGTCAACTGGTGCTACTCGGCTGCTCGGGCGATGGAAGCCTGCCGGTGCCGTCGGTGGGTCCCGTCCACCAGGCATCCTCTCCCGAAGCTACGACGACCGGTGGACCTTCGACAAGCCTCGTGTTGCCGCATGAGTTAAGGACGGTCATCGAACTCGACTTCCAATCGTTGCCAGCAGCCGTCGATGCCGCGGTTGTCTCTCCCTTCGGCCCCTGGCCTGAAACGCTCGGTTTCAAGAACGAATCGCTTCCGGTGGTGCCAGCCGGATTCGCTCCATTGGGTGAACTGTTCGCAATCAGCGATCCGGCCAACAGTCGACTGGCTGTGATCGACCGAAACGGTGCGGTAGTGGATTCGATTCCATTCGGTCCAACCGTGGACGATGTTGTAAACATAGGTCAACGGGCTTTCGTCGTCGCTCAGACTGGCACAAGCCCCACTCCAGCTGTGGCGGTCGTCGAGACAGACGGTTCGTACAGGACTCTCGACATCGTGTCCGACCCTCAATCCGACCTCATCGCCGGTGAACTTGTCACATTCGAGTCAACCGTCGGGATGTGGGTCTTCTCTATAGGTGGGAGTGATGCTTATGACGGTCTCTACGAACTCGCTACCGATCCCATGGAGAGTTTCGTACTCCCGACGGAGCCTGGTCTGTGTGACTCGATTTGTTTCGACCTGCTCTTCCGATCTGAAAATGAGCTCTCGATTGTCCTCGGATCAACTGAGAGCCTTCTCGAGTTCACATTGGCCGGCGATGACAGGCCCAAGCCAGTCGTGTCCCTCGACTCGGCAATCGCGACATTCGACTCGGTCGCACTCTTGATTAAAGCGTCCGCACAATGTGAGAGGTGTGAAGCCTATTTCTTCGTTCGCTTCAATCGCGACACCAATGCTTGGACTGTGAGGCGCTTAGATCTTGCCGCTGATAGCGCTTGGGACCCGATGATTCGCAGTCGACTACGAATTGACGACACGGGCCACTTTTGGATCCTCGACATCGATCCAACGGAGCTAACTCTCAGCCGCATTCTGCCAGGCTCATGATCAAAGGATCTCGAAGCCGTGCCATCGTTCTTCAAGGCTTCGGGCCGCGATGCTTGCGGACTTTCCGCCCGATGGGCAGTCATAGACACGCCGGTCGCGGGCGGTCTCTTGGAGCGGCATCGCGTTCCCAGTACCAAGCCATCGGGTCCGTCGGCGCGGCCGCAGGAAGCAGGGCGCACGGCCCTGCCGGCCCCGACAAGGTCTATTTTGCCGTGGCCTCAACCGTCTATTTCTGGGCCGGCACCGAACCGTGTGGTTCAGTCTGGGACCAGCAGGGCGATGGGTTCGCTCTTTCGCTCGGTGGGAAATAGGCAATCACAGGGACTCGCACCTCAGGCATCGTGGCTCGTTCGAATTCGCGGCGGCAACGAGGTCCCAGGCTTTCGGAATCGAGGGTATGGCTTCGTTGCGTTGACCCGGTGGTCGATCCACAGCTTCCCGAGGCCCGGCATGACGGTGGATCGAATTTGGGGGGCACTTTTGCGATGTCCCCGGATCCGACCTGGGGAGAACACGAATACTCGAGTCAGCTCCCGACATTCATGCTGAGAGACACATGCTGAGGATCTGGCCAACCCGAGTTTCAAGTCGCACCGCGTCGAAGACCGGACCGCATGAGGTTGGCTGGTCGATCGGGAACCGAAGCCGCGTTAACGGCGAATAGTTCGGCATGCCAAGCGAGATCTTGAGGAGCGATGGCCGATGCCAAACTACTGCGTCAATGTAAATGCCCAGGCATCCTCGGGCGACCACGACGTGCATGACTTAGCCTCGACAAAGGGATGCTTGCCGGACCCCAAGCATCGCCGTGGCCTCGGTTGGCATTCGAACTGCACCGGAGCCGTAGTTGCGGCCAAGAAGATCTACTCGGATGTGAATGGCTGTTTCTACTGCGCAAACGAGTGCCACACGACCTAAACCGACTCCCGATTGCTCAAGGCGGTCGCGGCTCTAGCCCGATACTCCTTGCTTCACGGGTTTTCCGTCACCCCCCATGGCAAATCGCCGAACGCTGTTCAGACGGAGCTCGAAATGTGACCCCCGGGAACCCAGATCGGGCTTGCGGCGAATAATAGAAGTATCGAATTCGGAAACCGAGCGATTCTGAGTCGGGAGCGTCGAGCAGGAGGTCTCCATTGATCACCAGGCGTCAACTATTGAGCGCGAACGTGGAAAAACGATTGCGACTCGTCAGCCTTGTTGCCTTGGCGGTGTTTATCGTCGCTACTCCGATCAGCGCGCACGTGTTTGTCGAGTGGGATTCTGTTGACGGCGCGAACTGCGATTGGACTGGGCAACTGCAGCG
>CAZRID010000003.1:0-37268 GCA_964600055.1 uncultured Acidimicrobiaceae bacterium | reverse complement strand
CTCCTTGTAGTTGCCGGCGGTGTGGAAAAACTTCTTGGGGATGATCGGCGCCTCGAGCTTCACATCGGCCAGCGAGTACGTCTGCCCGGTGCGCCCCACATCGGCCCCACGCTCGAAATAGGTGCGCATGCTGGGGACGTCGTACTCGACGATCAAGTCGTCCTCGATGTGACCGACCTTGCCTCCGTCGAACGTGACCAATTTCATGGCTTTCCTCCACAGACCTGAAAGATTTGAGCTTTGATCAAACGTAGCAGAATCGGGTGGGAGCCTGGTCTGCCGTCGGCTAACTGCCGGTGGCCTTTGCCGCGGTGTCGGCTGCCAGGGCCATGGTTCCCTCCTGCTCACGAAGCAGGGCGATGGCGCCGACCATGGTCCGGCTGAGATGGGCCTGGAGCTCCTTGGCGGCAACGTCGGAATCACCTGAAGCGCAAGCCTCGACCAGCAGCCGATGCTCCTCGACCCTTTGCTCGATGGTGCCCCGGACCGGGATCTGAAGCCGCCGGTAGCGCTCGCTGTTGTCCCACAGAGAGGGAAGGAGGAGACGGAGCCAGCGCGAGTCGGCGTACTCATAGATCGACATGTGGAGCTTGGTGTGCACGTCGGGAGCGCTGCCGTTGTCGGCCCGAAGGGCAGCTTCATACTCGTCGACAAGCCCCAGCAGGAAGATCCGGTCCTTCTCCTTGATGCGGGGGACAGCCATGCGAACGGCCATCGACTCGAGATCGAGCCGGATCTTGTAGGTGTCTTCGAGATCGGTTGCAGACATCTCGCAAACAATGACACCACGATGAGGTCGGCGTTCGATGAGCCCCTTCTGCTCGAGAAAGCGCAATGCCTCTCGAATCGGCACCGTGCTCATCGACAGCCGGTCGACGTACTCCTGAAGCCTGATTGGCGACCCGGGCGGTATCTCGCCGGAGACGATTGCCTCGCGAAGCTCGGCGAGGGCGACGTCGGCCAGAGTGCGGGCGCCGTCACCGGGGCGCAAAGGCATCAGACTCTCCTCGTTCGTTGGCGGTGCTCGCGTGGCAAAACCGCGATAGGCATGTGTACCGGCCCGAGGATGTGCCAACGGAGACCCCGAGAGTGCACACCATTCGGGACTCCGTCATGATAGGGGGCGCACATCCCGGGACCCGGGCTGGAAGCGCCACGGTCTCCGGTTGTCCTGGTCAGGAGCCGGCCCCGTCCACCGAGGAAGCGACCTGGGTCGCCATCTCCACGAACTGCTCATCGGAAACCAGCCCTCCATTGCGAATGGCCCGATCCTTCACCTGTTGGAGAAGACCGGCGTGGAACTTCTCGGGAAGGTCGAGGCCCAACTCGTCGCTCTTGATCTTGATGCTGGGTAGCCCGCTCTTCTTGCCGAGCACCAGACCGCGCCGGGCACCGACCAGGGTGGACGAATAGGGCTCGATCGCCATCGGATCGTGGAATTGAGCCGCCACCGCCCCGCTCTCACGTATGAAGAGATTGCGCCCGGTGACCGGCTTCCACGGCGCGAGATCGTATCCGGAGAGACGCTGAACTGTATTTGCCACCTCTGTGATCAGCTCGAGACGGAGCGACGTCTCGGCGCCGTAGATCGCTTCGATGGCAATGGCGAACTCGGCCAGATCGGTGTTGCCGGCCCGCTCACCCATGCCGTTGATCGTCCCTTGAACCCAATCGGCGCCGGCGCGGACGGCTTCGATGGAACCCGCCGTCGCCAATCCGAAGTCGTCGTGCCCGTGCCAATGAATCGGATGCTCGTCACCGACCCAGGTTCGAGCTGTCCTGACCAGGTTCGCCACCGCCTCCGGGGCTGCGATCCCCAGAGTGTCGACCAGCGCGATCTCCTTGGCCCCGGCCTCGACGGCGGCCGTGTAGATCTGTTCGAGGAAGGCGATGTCGGCCCGGCTGCCATCTACGCCGAAGAAACACACGGTGATCCCGTTGTCCACGGCGTACCTGACGGCGTTGACCACCCGTTCGGTGACCACCTCCCGGTTCAAGCCGTATGCGGACAGCTTGCCGTCGCTCACCGGCGCTTCGATCACTGCGGCACCGACACCGAGACTCACGAGTTGCTCGACGTCGGCGGGCACTGCCCGCGAGAAACCCCAGATCTCGGCGTCGAGCCCGGCGGCCATGATCAACTCGAATGCCCGGACATCATCGGCGGAAACCCGTGGAAAACCGGCCTCGATTCGCTGCACACCGAGTCTGTCCAGAGCCAGCGCGATCTCGAGCTTGGCCTCGGGATCGAGGGCGACACCCACGGTTTGCTCACCGTCGCGCAATGTCGTGTCGTAGATGCCGACGCTGCGCCGCAGGGCGTCGTCGGCTGCAACCTTGTTTATGTCTCCGGTCCACACCTGGTCGTGGTCCAGCATGGAGGATCCCCTCAATCGCTAGCAAATATCAATGATAACATCCGTCATCCCTATCGACCTCTGGTCGTAGGACCCGTTTCAACCGGCCTCCGGGTACAGATGACACGAAACCATATGCCCCGGATCGACCTCGGTGACCGGCGGGGTCTGGGCACATATCTCCATGGCGTGTTGGCAGCGTGTGCGGAATCGGCACCCCGACGGTGGGTCGAGTGGGCTGGGTGTCTCGCCATGGATCTTCAACTCGGGTTGTCGGTCCCGGGGATGCATCGGGAGTGCAGATTCGAAGAGCCCCCGGGTATAGGGGTGTCTCGGGGCCTCGAATATCTGTTCCACATCGCCGATCTCGACGATGCTGCCCATATACATCACGGCAACCTGATCGGCTACATATCGCACGGTCGCCAGGTCATGGGATATCAGTAGGAACGCGGTCCCGAGGTCGGCCTGTATGTCCTTGAGAAGATTCATCACCTGTGCCTGGACCGAGACGTCGAGCGCCGATACCGGCTCGTCGAGAACGAGGAGACGGGGCTCTGTGATCAATGCGCTGGCGAGAGCCACTCGCTGTCGCTGGCCACCGCTGAATTCGTGTGGGAAGAGATCGCCCTGCCATCGCTGCATGCCGACCTTCTCCAGGGTGGCGCCCACCCTCTCACGGACCTCGTCCTTTGAGATCCTCCGATTGACCACCAGGGGCTCGGCCACGATGTCTCGCACCCGCATCCGCGGGCTCAGGGAGGCCCATGGATCCTGAAATACCGCCTGGACACAGGTGCGGAACCATTTCAGATCCGCCCCACTGAGCTGGTGCACGTCCCTGTCATCGAGGGTGACAATGCCTGCCGTCGGAGTTCGAAGCCGGAGGACGAGGCGGGCGGTGGTGGTCTTGCCACAACCGGACTCACCGACCAGGGCCAGGGTCTTGCCCCGGTCGATGGTGAAGCTGACATCGTCGACCGCTCGAACGTGACCGATCGTCTTGCCGCCGTACTGTCCTTCGGATACCGGGTAGTGCTTGCTGAGACCCTCGACCACCATCAATGGGTTGCCCACGGCGCCTCCTCGCTTCTCCAGCAGGCAGCGACGTGCTCTTCGCTTGCCAGGAATGTAGGCGGGTACTCGTCCTCGCATCGATCGATTGCGTAGGAGCACCGGGCCGCGAACCGGCAACCTTCGGGGAGATCGTTCAGTGACGGTGGTTGGCCCTCGATCGACTTGAGCCGCGTCGATTTGGTGTCGAATCGGGGACGGGAGTCGAGCAGGGCCCTGGTGTAAGGGTGCTGCGGGCGATCGAATATCTCTGCGACAGGGGCCTGTTCGACGATCCGCCCGGCGTACATGACGGCCACCCGGTCGCAGGCCTCGGCAATCACGCCGAAGTCGTGTGTGATCAGGATGATCCCCACTCCGGTTCGAGCCTGAAGATCCTTGAGCAGCCGCAGATATTGCGCCTGGATCGTCACGTCGAGAGCCGTGGTCGGCTCGTCGGCGATCAGGACCTGGGGCTGATACGCCATCGCCATCGCTCCGACGATGCGTTGCTTCATGCCGCCGCTGAGCTGATGGGGGAAGTTGCGAAGCCTCCTCTCGGGTGCGGGGACCTGCACGCTTTTCAGAGCCTCCACCGAGCGGTTCAGGGCTTCCTTGTCGCTCAAACTGCGGTCGTGGACCCGTATTGCCTCGCCCAGCTGGTTGCCGACCGAGAACACAGGGTTCAGCGACTGCTGTGGGTCCTGGAGGATCATCGAGATCTCTTTGCCCCTGACCGCGCGCATCTGTTTCTCGGACAGGGCCAGGAGGTCACGGCCATTGAGCATCACCTGGCCCGCGACGGTCCGGCTCGCCGGCTCAGGGGTGAGGCGGACCATCGAGAGTGCAAGCATGCTCTTCCCGCTTCCCGACTCGCCGACGATCCCCAGCGTCTCGCCGGCGTCGAGATGAAGCGACACGCCATCGACCGCTTTGGTGGTCCCCCATCGTGTGAACAAATAGGTGGACAGGTTCCGGACTTCGAGAACCGGTGAGGCCTTGGCCGTCGAGTCTGTCGCCGGTCCCTTGCCGATGGTGGGGGAAGTCATTGCCTCTGTCTCATCTTGGGGTCGAGGAAGTCACGCAGCCAATCACCCATCAGGTTCAGGGACAGCACAACGAGCAGGATGGCCAGTCCGGGGAAGAAGGAGATCCACCACGCGGTGAGGATCTGATCCCGGCCGTCGGCGACCATGACGCCCCAGCTCGGGTTTGGCCGTGGGATCCCGGCGCCGATGAAGCTCAGAGACGACTCCTCCAGGATCACCACCCCAACCTGGAGCGTGGCCAGGACGATGAGAGTGTTGGCCACGTTGGGCAGGACATGACGCAGGAGTATCCGCCACGACGATGCTCCTGCAACCCTGGCCCTGGCCACGTACTCGGTCTCCCTGACGCTGAGGGTCTCCCCACGAACCTGCCGGGCGAAGCTTGCCCAGATGGTGACGGCGATGATTGCGATGATTGTCACGAAGGATGGGCCGATCGCGGCAACGATGACCAGAGCGAGAAGGACGTGCGGCAGTGAGAGAAACGTGTCGATGAGCCAGCTCACGGTCCGGTCGATCCAACCCCCGTAGTACCCGGCAAGCAGACCGAGCGTGGAACCGACAACCGCCCCGATGAGGATGGTCAGACTCGAAACCGTGAGCGAGATCCTTGCCCCGTAGATCATCCTGGTCAGGATGTCACGGCCCTGCTTGTCGGTGCCCAGCGGATATGTGAGCGATCCGCCGTCTGACCACGCCGGGGGGATGAGACGATCTGCCAGCACACCACGCAACGGGTCGTGACTGGTGATCAGGTCGGCGAAAAGTGCGGGCAGGATCAGAACCACCACGACGATGAAGATCGACACCCATGGGAGGCGATTCGATCGGCGTCCCCAACGCCACGGGCTCCGCCGCTTCGGCTGGCCGAACTCGTCGAGTTGGGTCTCGTTCGCCCCCGTGAAGTCGCCAGCGGGTCGTGGCGGGTTGCGCAGCGACATCAACTGACTGCCTTTTGCCCGAGGCGAACCCGAGGGTCCAGGTAGGCATAGGTGATGTCGATCAGCAGATTCATGATGACGATCGCCGCCGCGGTGAACAATGCCAGCGCCTGGACCACCGGGAAATCTCTGGCGTTGGCGGCTTCGTAGGCGAGCAGGCCGGCGCCCGGCCATGAGAAAACGATCTCGACCACCGTGGCCCCGGTGATCATGCGGACCACGATCCCGCCGAAGAAGGTGAGCGGGGCGATCGAGGCCGGCTTCAAGGCATGCTTCCAAACGACCTTGGACTCGGACAAACCCTTGAGCCGGGCGAGCTTCACATACTCACTACCCATCGTCTCGAGCATCGCCGATCGGAAGAGACGGAGCAGTGCGGCGATGCCGAAGATGGATATGACGATGCTGGGCAGGATGTAGCTCTTCCATCCGGTGATCCCGGAGGTGGGGACGACGTGCCAACGCACCGCAACAAACCAGATGAGGATGATCGCCAGCCAGAACTCGGGGACCGACTGCCCGAAGAGGGCAAATCCCCTGGCGACGCGATCAACCAGGGATCCTCGTTTGACTGCGGACAGAATGCCCAAGGGGACTCCGATCACGAGCGTCAGGATCGTTGCCACCGCGCCGAGCTTTATCGAATTGGGCAACCGGTCGAGGACAACCGATCCGGCGGTCTCGGTGGGGTACTTGAACGACGGGCCGAACTCCCCTTGCATCGCGTTGCCCAGGAACGCGATGTACTGCTGCGGCAACGGCTGATCGAGACCCCACTTCGCACGCAGCGCTTCCTCGTCCTCCCGGCTCATGTCGACGGGCGCCAACACATCGAGGGGATCCCCGGTGAGACGGGCCAGGAAGAACACCAGTATCGACACCGCGAACAGGGTGAGCAGGCCTCGCACCGTGTTGATCAGGATGTAGCGGGCCATCTATTCCCGTTCCGTTGTGCGTCGTGGCCTCCTCACAGGCCCGGGTCCACGATGTAGAGACCGTTGCCGTGACGATCGCTGACGTACACCAGCCCGTCCTTGGTGGCAGTCACGTCGTTGAACTGGATCGAATCCCTCCCTGTTGGGGCTGGGGGCACCAAATACGCGGCCTCGACCGGGTTGACAGGGTCGGTCAGGTCATAGGCGCGGAGACCACCACCGAAATAGGTGAGAAAGACCAGGTTGGGGTCCGCGAATGACCCCGGTCTCATCTCGTGGAGGTTGTGCGGGCCCCAGCGCACGCCCTCGGCGTGTCGCTCCCCGTGAGGGACCGGAAGCCTGGAGATCAGCTGCGGGTTGGCCTCATCGGAGACGTCGACCACCCAAACGTGACGCTGGACACCGATCCACCGGGTCAGTTGCTCGTCGGTGACGAGGACGATGTCCCTTCCCGGGAGACGAAACGCGGTGTGGGTGTTACGGCTCTCGGGACCAAAGGTGAGCCGACTCACCAGCTTGGGGTTGGCTTTGTCGCTTGTGTCGAGGATCACGAGACCTGCATCCCAGTACCCGGCGTAGAGGCGGTCGCCATAGGGAAGGGCGTGGTGCAGGGCGTACTCCCGCCCCTCGTCCCCCGGACCTGGCTCCTTGCCCACGGTCCATGAAGGCTCCTCTCCACCGCCTACATGCTGGCCCGGGTACCACCAACGCCCCACCGCAGTTGGTTGGGTCGGATCGGAGAGATCGACGATGTGGAGGAAGCGCCCCCGATAGCCTTCATCGGTGCCGGCTACGTACGCAAACGGACCGTCCCACCAGGTCATCCGGTGCACTCCCACGCCTGGAGTGGGGTAGAAGCCGATCTGGTTGGGATGTGCCGGGTCGGACACGTCGTAGACGGCAAGACCGGCACTCCAGCTCCCCGGGGGCTCCTTCTCGAAGCGGTTCCGCTCGTGGTTGACGAGCAGGATGTCCCCGATCACCTGCACCTTGTGGGAATGGGTTCCCTCCGGTCTCTGGATCTGCGTGATGAGGCTGGGGCGGGCAGGGTCGGAGACGTCGATGATCGAGGTCCCCAAGTCGTTGTAACCCATGTGACCCATGTAGGCCACCCCGTCGACCACGTTCACGTGCATACCGTCGCCCTTGCCGTCGAGGTCGATATGGCCGACAACCGTCATCCGATGGGCATCGGTCTCGGTTGTGGGCCGGGCTGTCATCGACGAATCCCGTCGATGATGCGGCGAATGTTGCCCTCCAGGATGGCGTGACGATCGTCTGCCCCGAGACCGGGGACCGAGTCGATGAAAGCCACCGGCGAGCGTTCGGCCATCTCGTAGGGATAGTCGGTGCCCACCAGCACTTGGGATGGCCCCACCAGCTCCAACAGGTAGGAGAGGGTCTGGGGGATGTGAACCAGACTGTCGAAGTAAAGGCGCTTCACGTATTCGATCGGAGGCATCGTGATGTTCTTCCCGGCGATGTGGGGGACGACCCTGTATGCCTTCTCCCAGCGACCGAGCTGATAGGGCATGTACCCACCGCCGTGCACCATGGATACCACCAAGTCCGGGTATCGCTCCAACACGCCGCTGAAGAGGAGGTAGGCGATGGCCACCGTCGACTCCGCCGGCCGGCCCACCATGTTGTCCATGAAGTAGCGACTCAGGTCGACTCCGCGCAGCGGATCGTTGGGATGCAACAAGACGAAGCAGCGGAGCTCATTGGCCGTCTCCCAGAAGGGATCCAACCCCGCCTGGTCCAGTGGCACACCGTCGATGTTGGACGCGATCTCCACGCCGACCATCCCCAGGTCCTGCACTGCATATGCCAGCTCCTCGGCGGCGCGCTTGGGATCCTGGAGCGGAACAGTCCCCAGGGCGAGCAACCGGTCCGGCTGCCTCGAAACCTCGTCGGCAAGGATTCGATTGAAGGCCCGTGCATAGGCGGCACCCCTCTCGCCTTCCAGGGCATATGCACTGAGCTCGGTGCGGTGGCCAACCAGTTGGACCTCGACCCCGCCCTGGTCCATGGCCGCAAATCTGGCATCGAGATCGAAGAGATTGTCGGGAAAGGGCCCGATCTCGAGTCGACCTGCGATCTTGATCTTCTCCTTGCCGTCTGAGGTCTCGAAGACCTCCAACCCGAATCCGGGCCCGTCGAAGCGCAGCAATTCCATCAGCTCAACCGGCACGATGTGGGCGTGGACGTCGTAGGTCATTGGCTGGCTTCCCCTTGTTGTGCGCTGCGGATTGCCTCCCACACCCGGGCCGCGGTGAGGGGAAAGCTGATCGAGGTGACCCCGTGCTCCCGCAAGGCGTCGTGCACGGCGTTGAGGATGGCGGGCGGGACACCGATGCAGCCGGCCTCACCGGTCCCCTTTGCCCCGAGCGGGTTGGATGGCGCCGGGTGGACAAGACGTCTCGATTGAAGAGGGAACGGTTGGGTCGAGGTCGGGATCAGATAGCTCATCAGGTTCGATGTGAGCGGCTGCCCGTCCTCGTCGTAGACCACGGCCTCGAGCAGGGAGGTTCCGATCCCCTGCATGATCGAGCCGTGCAGCTGGCCTTCGACCACCATCGAGTTGAGGACGTTGCCACAGTCGTCCACGGCAACCAGGTCGAGCAGGTTGATCTCACCGGTCTCCATCTCGACCTCGACCACCGCCACGTAAGTGCCGTAAGGAAACGTCATCGCATCCGGGTCGAACATCTCCTCGGCGGTGAGATCGATATTGGACTCTGCCGCCCGCTTGGCGACAGCGGCCAGGGAGATCTCAGAACCAGGGGAGCCGACGACCCTGAAGCAGCCGTCGACCAGTTCCAGGTCTGCTTCCGCCGCCTCCAGTGCCTCCGCGGCCACCTTCCTTGCCCGGTCGACGACCTCGTGAGCGGTTCGGAAGATCGCCGAGGCCCCGAGCTGGGTCGACCGGCTGCCGAAGCTACCGGTGCCCCCTGCCACCTCGTAGGTGTCCCCGGCATAGAAGGTGACGCGGTCGATGGGGACCGTGAAGACGCTGGCTGCGAGCTGGGACCAAACGGTGCGATGGCTCTGCCCGGCGGCGGTGGAGCCTGTCCTCACCACCACGGTGCCGTCACGTAACAGCTCGACTTTCCCGTATTCGCCTCCCCCGCCGGCCCGCTCGATGAAAGAGCCGATGCCGATGCCCAGAGGGTTCTCACCACGTCGCCGCCGCTCCGCCTGTTCCGCCCGCCAACGCTCGATGTCTGCGGTCTCCAGGGCCAACTCCATGGCTGCCAGGTAGTCACCGGAGTCATACACCGCCCCGGTTTGGGAGGTGAACGGCATCTGGGACGATGAGACGAAATTCTTGCGTCTTACCGCTTCGGGCTTCAGCCCGACCTCAAATGCGAAGGCGTCGACCGCTCTCTCGATTGCGATCGCGGCTTCGGGACGGCCCGCGCCGCGATACGGCCCGGTGGGTGCCTTGTTGGTCACGTAGGCAGCTGCGTGAACCTCGAGATGCCCGATGTCGTATGCACCTTGGGCGACGAACTGGGTGAAGAAGGGGATTCTGGAGCCGGTGTTGGGATAGGCGCCGACATCTCCGACGATGTCGATCTTGGCGCTCATGATCCGGCCGTCGGAGTCGCCGCCCAGCCGGACCCGGATCCGCTGTGATCTGCCGTGGGTGCCGGAGAGGAGCTGTTCGCGTCGTGTCTGGATCCAGACCACCGGCCGGCCCAGGCGATGGGCGACCATAGTGACGGTCGGATACTCGGCGTAGAACTGCCCCTTGGTGCCGAAAGCCCCGCCCACATCCGGTACTCGCGCCCTGATCATGGATGGGGGCAAGCCCAGGATCCCACCCAGCAGATTGGGGAGTCGCTGCGGCGCCTGGTGCCCGCACCAGACATCGAGACCGTCCGCATTCGGTCGCACCAGGATCGCCAAGGGCTCGATGGTGACCGGGGAGACCCGGGGGATATCGACCTCGATCTCTGCTTCGTGGGTGCTGCTCGGGGCCGGGCCCGGGCTGCTCACGGTTGCCTCGTGGACCAGGTTGGTCCCGACCTCCGGGAACAGGAGCGTCTCGTCTTGCAACGCAGTGGCGACGTCGGCGACCACAGGTAGGAGATCGATGTCGACCCAAATCTGGTCGGCCGCATCGACCGCCTGTCGTGCTGTCTCGGCAACGACTACGGCGATCGGGTCACCGACATGGCGCACCCGACCACGGGCCAACGCCGGCTGGCCCATGCCGGTGGCCTCCGGTGCTCCCCGACCCGGGGAGGATGGCAGGTCGGGGAGATCGAGGGTGTCGGCGCTGAAGACCGCCACGACCCCCGGCATACCGATGGCGTCCTCGAGCGGGGGAGGGTCGAATGTCCCGTGGGCAACCGGGCTCCTGACAAAGGCACAATGCAGGGTCTCTTCATCGATGAGGTCGGCGATGAAGGAGCCTTTTCCGGTGACGAGCGGCCCATCCTCCAGTCTGGGCAAAGGAGCCCCGAGTTGGGTCATGCGAGCGCCACTCCCGGGCGTTCGGGATCAGCCGTCATTCGACGAGCCAGCAGGGTTGTTGGCGGCTGAGTTCGTCTCCTCGAGTATCCAAATCCCGTCGTTGAGACCGCTCAGGTAGATGTAGCCGCGAGGGTCGACCAAGACGTCCTGGCTGCAGACATCGCGCACGCCACCGTGGATCACGTCGAAGATCCTCATGAACGGGCGTGGGTCCACCCACTCCGTCGGCGTCGGGGGGACGAATGATGCGGTCTCAACGGGACGGGCCGGGTCTGAGATGTCGAAAACCCTCAATCCTGCGTTGAAATATGCGTTGTAGACCTTGTCGGTGATCTGCTTGGTTCCCTGATGGTTCTCGTGCATGTTGTGGGGGCCGAACCTCTCGCCCTTGTGGTAGTAGCTGGGATAGGGCTCCCGATCGGTGGGGTCGGGAATGGGGAGGGTCGAAATCTCGGTGGGGTTGGTCTCGTCGGAGATATCCCAGAGCCGGATGTTCTTCGGTCCCTCGAGACCGTAGTTGGCCATCGGCTCCTCGCAGACCACCAGGATTCCGCGGTCGGTGAGAGGGACACAGGTGTGTGTCTGCCCGTCGGTGAGATCCGGGAAGGTCCGCACGTGACTGATCAGGGTGGCATGTTCGGGATCCGAGACATCCACGATGCCAAAGCCGCCATCCGAGTACGCGACATAGGCACGGTTGCCCTCCACCAGAGGGAAGTGAACGCCGAACGTCTCATCGGGCAGGGCCGCGGGCTCCTCACCGAGTTGCACCGGATGCCAGAAATCGGAGACGCGCTTGGGGCTCTCCGGATCGGACACATCCAGGATGGTCATCACCCGGGTCCTGCCCTTGCGCCAGTGATAGCTCACGCCCGGGGCATCGATCATGTTGGAAAGGTAGGCGTAGCGGCCGCCGTTCCACCAACTGCGGTGCACCCCGTAGTCGGTGGGTTCGGAGCCCGACCAATGTGACAGCTCCCGGGGCTGGGTTGGATCCGATACATCGAAGAATCGGACACCGGCCCAGGCCTGGGAGGCATCAACTCCGGGCTTGAAGAATGCGACCTCACATGAGGTCATGAGGATGTTGTCGGCCACCTGGATCTTGATGTGCCAGGTGTGCTCGTTGGGAGCGGGGATGAAGGCGGCCACCTGGGGGTCCTTGGGCGATGTGACGTCGATGACGCTCACACCCCCTGACCACGGATGACCGACGTAGAGATAGTGATGATCGCCCACGGTCTGGAACTGGAGCTGCTGTCCGTCCAGACGCCCTTCCATGCCGGTGAAACCGACGATGTCGACGTTGGTGGCGACGGGCTCAAGGAGGGGAGTGGCCGCTCGCCGCCGTATCCAGCTCTTCCACTCCGGTTGCTTCTCAGCCATTGCCCTCCTTGGATTTGGAAATTATCATTGATCAAGTTTGCGGTCAAACGACTCCGGAATCCGTTCTGGCTCGCGAGAAGCAGTGGTTTGTCATGGACGGCCCAGTGTGACGCCACCATCGACCACCACGACGGCCCCCGTCATGTATGACGCCTCCTTGGAGGCGAGGAAGAACACCACCCCGGCCACCTCTTCGGGCTCACCGGTCCTGCCCATCGGGACCGTGGCCCGGACCCGCTCCTGAAATCCGGGTCTCTCGGCTAGAGGCTGGACGAACTCGGTCATGATCGGCCCACCCGGCGCGACGCAGTTGACCCTGATCCCATAGGGCGCCAATTCCATGGCTGCCACCTTGGACAACATCTCCACACCCGCCTTGCTCGCCCCATATGCCACGTGCCCCGGACGCGCCTGACGCCCCGACACCGAGGAGATGTTGATGATGCTGCCGGGGGCACCCAACGTGATCCACCGGTTTGATGTCGCCTGTGTGCAGTGAAAGGTCCCCAACAGGTTGGTCCGCACCGACAACTCGAAATCCGCCGTGGTGTATTCGGTGAAGGGGGAGAACCGGATCGCCCCGGCGTTGTTCACCAGGACATCGAGACGCCCGTGCTCCTCGAGAACCTCCTCGATCATCCTCTCCACCTGTGCCCGGTCGCCGACGTCGGCCTGATGGGCGCTCACCAATGGCCCATCGCCGAGGAGAGATTCGAATGTGGCGCCGAGTCCATCGCCGTCGACATCGTTGAGTGCCACCTGCCACCCCTCGACCAGGAACCGCTCGGCCACCGCCCGGCCAATCCCTCTCCTAGCCCCGGTGACCAGGACTACACCAGTCTCGGCCGGCGAATGCTGGTTCATCCCGGGAGTCAACTCTCCTTGACGATCCAGATCCCGTCGTTGTAGCCGCTCAGGTAGATGTACCCACGTGGATCGACGACCACGTCCTGGTTGCAGGCCTTGCGGGTTCCGCCGCGCAACGGGTCGGCGATCCGGTTGTACGGTCTCGGATCGACCTGCTCGGTGGGATCAGCCGGAACAAAGGATGCGGTTTCCTCAGGGTTGGAAGGGTCGGACACGTCCCACACCCGGAGACCGGCGTTCATATATGCGTTGTACACCTTGTCGGTGATCTGAGCCGTCCCCTGGTGGTTGTCGTGAAGCCCGTGGGGGCCGAAGCGCTCACCCTTGTGGAAGTAGCTCTCGTATGGCTCGTCCTCGGTCGGGGTCGGGATCGGTAGCATCGATAGCAGCTTGGGATCGGTCTCCTCGGCGATATCCCACATCATGATGTTCTTCTCGCCTTCAAGACCGAACGTGGCCATGGCCTCGTCCGAGACCACTAGGAGGTCACGATCCGGCCAGGGGACACACGTGTGGGTCTGACCGTCGGTCAGCTCGGGGAAGATCCACTGGTGGGTGACAAGGGTCGGGTTCTCGATGTCGGAGATGTCGGCGATGGCGAACCCACCGTCGGCGTATGCGATATATGCCCGGTCGCCGTGGATCACCGGCTCGTGGACCCCGAATGTCTCCCCCGGCCCCGGCTGACGGCCCTCGCCACGCTGCACCGGGAGCCAGAAGTCGGAGACCCGCTTCGGATTCTCCGGGTCGGAGATGTCGAGCGTGGTCATGATCCGGGTGCGGTCGGGACGCCCGGCGTACATGAAGCCCTCGGCCGCCACGCCGTGGGAGAGGAAGGCGTAACGACCACCGTTCCACCACGAGCGGTGAACCCCGAAGCCGGGCCGGTCCGAGGCCCAAAACGAGAGGTCCTTGGGATCGGTCGGATCCGAAACATCGAAGAATCTGACCCCGAGCCAGGCCTTGGTCGGGTCGGGCCGTGGGTCGAACATCGGGGCCTCACAACCGATCATGGCGATGCCGTCGGCCACCTGGACCTTGGTGTGCTTGGTGCTCTCGTTGGGGGCCGGGATGAAGGCGGCGACCTGGGGGTCGGCGGGATTGGTCACATCGAGGATGCTCACCCCGCCGGACCAGATGTGGCCGACGTACAGATAGTGATGATCGCCGACGGTCTGGAACTGGAGCTGGATCCCGTCGGCCCGGCCTTCGACCCGGGTGTGGGCGACGAACTCGGTGTTGATGGCGACCGGCTCTTCGAGAAGGGGAGCAGGTCTCTTGCGCAGGCTCTTACGCCACTCCGGCTGTTCGGACGGCAAAGAGGATCACCTCCTGGTGTCGTTGAGGGGTTTGGGGAAGAGGAAGACCTGCCGGCTTCGTCTTGGGGATGACAACGCCGACAGGTCTTCCGGGGCTCAGCAGGACTCGATGTACTCGGTGAAGGAGTAGGGAGCGCTCATGTTTGCCCCCGGGTTCAGGTAGCCACAGACCACGTCAGGGTTGACCACGGTCTCGCTGTAGGTGCGGAGCAGCGGGATTTGGGGGATGTTGTCATAGATGACATTCCCAAACTCGAGCCACAACGCCGACTGCGCCTCCGGCTCCAGCTCGACCAGCACTCCCTCGTACTGGGTATCCCATTCGACCGTTTCGATGGCACGACCAGAGTCCTGGTTGCCATAGCCGGCCGGCTCGAACCCGGTGATGTTCTCGCTCGCAGTGTCGTCGAACTCGACCATCCGGTCGAACTCTCGCGCTTCGCGCTGTGATGAGAACTGGCCGTCGTCCATGGAGACCAACTCGACGGTGAAGCCGACGTCTTCGAGCATCACGGCCACCGCCTCGCTCAGGTCGTTCTTGGCGAAGACCTGGATGCTGACCTCTCCGCCGACGCCTTCGAGGAGAGCACTCGCCCCTTCGGGGTCGTACCCGATTTCCTCGGCGTACCTGGTCTCCCAGTCCGGGTTCCAGGACTCGGTCTGCTCCGGCAGCCAATACCACGTGAACGCGGTCTCGGCCTCTCCTCCGTAGAACGCCTCGTTCAGGGCGTCACGGTCGATGGCCTTCGAGGCAGCACGACGGATGTCCTCGTTGCACCACGGGCTGTCCGGGAACTTTCGCTCTCCGCTGACGAACACGTCGGCAGCCAACGCACCCGGCTGGGGCGGCTCCACGTAGTAGCACCCCTCCAGGGCCAGACCGTAGCGACGGCCCGGCAGGGTGGACTTGATCACCGCCATCCCCTGGGACTCGGCCTCGTCGCCGAGTTCGATGGCGAGATCGGTCATTTGGATCTCACCCGCCAGGAGGGCGGAGAGCCGCGTGGCCTCCTCGGGGATGTACCGGTACTCGAGCTCCTGGAACTGGGCGTCCTGCCGCCAATGCTCGTCGGGGACCCGTTCGAACACGACGTTCTGGCCCGGGGTCCGCTCGAGGAACTGATAGGGGCCGGTGCCTGCGATCGGGGCCTCGTCCAGGGTTGGCGAGGCGGGCGATCCACCGCCCCGTGACTCCCAATCCGCTGCGCTCTTGATCGCGGTGCCGGCGGCGCCGTAGCTGATGCCTTCGAAGAAGGAGAAGCTGAGCCCGCCTTCGGTGATGTGGAAGATCACCGTGTAGTCGTCGACGATCTCGAACTCCTCGACAGCGTTCCTCACTGCTTCGGCCACCCCGGAGATGGCCCCGGGCGGGTCGATGAGATCGGTCAGCGAGAAGACGACGTCTTCGGCTGTCATCTCACCGAAGTCGTTGTGGAACTGGACTCCCTGTCGCAAATGGAAGGTGAGTTGGTCGCCGGCTTCGTTGAGCTCCCAGCTCTCCGCCAGCATCGGGATCCACTGGGCGTTCTCGGGATCGACCCCGACCAGGTTCTCGTACATCGGCTTGAGCTGATACTCGTCGTTGGGCTGGATCTCACGATTCGGGTTGTTCGACTCACCGTCAGGTGGTGGTGGGACCCCGAAGACGAGACGGGTTACCTCTTCGCCTTCCCCGTCGCCTTCCCCGTCTTCTGGCGCGGCCGTCGTGGTGGCTCCATTGTCGTCGGTCGGTGCCGTCGTCGTGCTGTCAACGGTCTCGCCCGACGTGCACGCCGCCGCGACCATTGCCAGACAGAGCAACACCGCCAACACCCTCAAACGTGAGGGGTGTTCAGATCGCAAGATGTACCTCCTCCTCGATCCGGCTCGAAATTATCATTGATCAACTATCGTCGCAAGCAGCATCGATGGATTTCGTGACAATCGCGAAAAACCCCCGAGGCAGGGTCTGACCGGGAGAAGGGTAAATGACAGAGAAATCCCCCATCTACAAGCGTTTTGAGGGCAAGAGCGTCCTTGTCAGCGGGGCCGGGACCGGTTTTGGGAGTGCGATTGCTTTTCGCGCCGCACAGGAGGGAGCCCGGGTCGGGGTCCACTACAACCGATCTCAGGCCGGGGCGGAGGCCACCGCCGACAGGGTGAGAGGCATCGGCGGCGAGGCCACCGTCTTCCAGGCCGACATCAGCTCATGGGATGCGGTGCGGGCCATGGCCGATGGCGTCTTCGATGAGTTCGGCGGTCTCGACGTCCTGGTGAACAACGTGGGTGACGTGGCCACCGAGCAGATGTCGTGGCGCGACATCACCCAGGAGATCATCGACCGGGTCCTTGACGTCGACATCAAGGGCACCCTCTACATGCATCACGAGTTCGGGACCCGCATGCTCGAACAGGGGTCGGGCTCGATCATCAACATCGGCTCGACTGTGATCGTGCGGGGCAGCCCCCGGGCTCCCCAGTACGCCGCCGGGAAGTACGGAGTGCTCGGGCTGACCAAGTCCTACGCCAACGCCTTCGCTCCGACGGTGCGGGTCAATGCCTTTGCCCCCGGGTTTATGGAGACGGCCGCAACCCTGGCCCGAGAAGACTGGAACACAGGTCGCAGGGAGAAGCTGATCGCTGCCACCCCGGCGGGCCGGATCCCACCACCGCAAGACCTGGCCGCCGCCGCCCTCTTCCTAGCCACCGACGAAGCCGCCCACATGATCGGCAACTACCTCATCGCCGACGGTGGCTACAACATGATCGGGGCCTGAATATTGCCGGGCGACTTTGCCCGAGACCAGCCCTCAGCACTCGAAGGTTCAACGTGACGCGTGTTGCACAGTCTCGGGCAAACAGACGCCGGTTGGAGCTTCCGCCTCGTTGGACGTATGCCTTGATACCGGCGGACTCTGCTCGAGACCAACCCTCAGCACGCAACGGGTTTGACGTGACGCGTGTGCGCAGTCTCGGGCAAACAGACGCCGGTCGCTCGGAGCTTCGGCCGCGCAGCGGGGCCCTGCTCGGTCTCGGCCAGACAGACGCCGGTCGGCCGATGAGTTTGTCCCCTTGCGAAGCGGGGGGACCGACCGCCAACGAAGTGCGGTCGAGGGGGGGACCAGGACCAGGCCCACTACCCAACTACCACCGTGCGATGCATGCCCTCTTCGTAGTGGTCTCTCAGGTTGCCTTCGTCGTCTTCGGCGACGATGCGACAGCTGAAGACATAAGTCCCGGCCTCGAGGTCGACCTCGAGTGTGGTCTCATCGCCTGATTCCACCAGACCGGTGGCACCCATCACCTCGCCGTCCTCATCGGTCACGATCAGGGTGTGCGAGTACTCACCGGTGTTGCTGACATGAAGCGTGGTTTCACTCGAACCGGTCAGACTGCTCGGCCCGTCTATCGCACTCTCTCTCAGGACATAGTCGGCGGCGCCGGGTGCTGTCTGGGTTGAGCAGGCCGCGATCAGGATCAGGGCCACGGTCGCCAGACGGCGCCATGCCCGGGAACCGGGAGTGTCGACGGTTCTCACGTACCGGCACCCACCGGTTGACGTGCGGTCACGACCGGGATCGATATCTGGAAGGTCGAACCGGCCGGGGAGGTCTGCACCGAGAGCGACCCTTCTAAGGCCTCGATGATCATCCGCGCCATGTAGAGGCCAAGCCCGGTTCCCGAGCTGAAGCTGGACTTCTCGAACTTCTCGAAGATCCTGGGCAGGAAGGTGCGGTCGATGCCGGGGCCGTCGTCGGTGATGGTGATGAACACCGCCTCCTCGGGCCGCCGACCGACTTCGAGCTGTGCCACGATCTGGGTTGTCGCAGAACAACCCACCGAGATCGAGGAGGCGCCGTGGGTGAGCGCATTGTCGACCAGAGAGGCGACCACGAGCCCCAGTGCTCCCACATCGGTCTTCACAGCCAGATCGGGATGGGGCCCGGCGGGCACGATAGGTGCAGCTGCGGGATGGGCCGAGGCCACGGCCGCGCAAACCTCGTTGAGAGGGACATCGGTCAGCTCGTAGGACAGCCCGCGATTCTCGATGCGAGCCACGGCGAGGATCTGGTCGATGATTTCCTGCAATCTCGCGCCGTCGGCGACCATCGAGTCGAGGACCACCGAACGATCGGGGTCTGACAGCTCGGTGGAACGGAGCAGTTCGGCTCCGGTGACCACGCTGGTGAGAGGTGTTCTCAGCTCGTGGTTGATCATCAGCACGAACTCGGACCGGATCCTGATCTTCTCCTCGGCGAGGACGAGCGCTTCCTCGGCCTGATGCCGCGCCTGGTCGAGGCTCTCGTTGGCCGCCTCCAGTTCCATTGAATGGCTGCGCAGGAAGTTCGATTCCAATGCAACCTCGCGATACCGACGGACGACTCTCGAATGCCCGACGAGGATGGCTGCACCGAAGACGGCGAAGATTGTGGCCAGGCCGAGCAATTGGACTGCATCGGGCTGAATCGCACCGGGCTGCGTTCTGCGACCTAGAAGTTGTGAGACGTCGTAGTGGAGCATGACCGAGTTTGGACTGTCCTCCAGTGGGGAAACCACCTGGTAGAGGACACTTCCTGCCGGCCATTCGACCACCCCGTCTAGCCATAGGTCCTCGTCGATGGCGGTGGCCAGAGCCATGAAACGGCGATCACTGGCCCCAAAGGCGATGAGCTGATTCTCAGCCGGCCCGCCGACGAGCGGGTCCGACGTCGAAGCGACGATGACGCCCTCCGTGTTCAGCACGGAGACCGCCTCGATCTCCAGGGTGTTGCGGACCTGTCTCACCCCCGAGTCGAGGTCTGCTGTAGTCGAGATGACCCCGGCGGCAAGGGTGGAGTCGGCGACGAACACCTCGCCTTCACCTATCGGGACCGCCGAGTCTCGTTGCACGACGATGGCTGCTATCGCGGCAGCCGCGGTGAGCGCGGCACAGATCCCGGCAAGCACGAGCCACCAACTCGAGGGGCGGCGCGCCGAAGCGGATTTTTCCGGATTCACCATGGGAAAATCGGCAACGGACCGGGCAATCTTGAGGATTGGCGCCGGCAGGTCAGGTCAGAGGCATAGGCCCGTGTCGTCGACACCTCGAGCACAGAGCCCACTGCATGCGGCCACCAGCAAGACGGCTACGGGCACCGCAGCCCTTCTCACATCAAGTACCAGTCGAGGAATTGCTCCATCCGACGATAGAAGTGCAGATGTGAGTCGCGCCTCAGGAGCCCGTGTCCCTCGAGCGGGTACGTGATGTACTCATATGTGGCGCCGATTTGATCCAGGGCGTCAACCAGATGCTCGGATTGCGACGGCGGGACCACCGGGTCCCTCTCCCCGTGGACAACCAGGATCGGCCGGTTGATTCGCCCGATCTCATGGATCGGCGAGCCTTTCAGGTAGGCCTCTCGGTTCAGGGACGGGTGACCCATCATTCGCTCGAGGTCTTCGGTCCCCTCCCGTTCCCCCTGTGCCCACGAGGTGAGTAGGTCGCTGTCGCCGGATCTGGCGACAGCGCAGACGAAGGGGTTGTCCTTGCGGACCAGGGCGGCCACCGCGAGGTAGGAGCCATAGCTGGGGCCATAGACAGCGATCCTGTTGGCGTCGACCCAGCCGAGAGAGCCGAGATGGTGGGCGGCGGCGACGCAGTCATCCACGTCTCCGATCGCCCACTGGCCGTGATTGGCACGCTCGAACTCCAGCCCGTAGGAGGTGGAGCCCCGGAAGTTGATGCCAAACCAGGCGTAGCCCTTGTCAACGAAGTATTGGGCGTGACCGTCCCACTCGTCTCCGTAGTGGGCGGTGGGCCCCCCGTGGGCGTGGACTATCGCAGGGACCGGTCGGGTGACATCTGCCGGTCGCAGCAGGAACCCCTCGATCTCCAGCCCGTCCAGTGACTGATAGCTCACCCTCTCCAGCTTCGAATGGGGGGCCGCCCTCACCGGGGCGGGCGAGCCGTCGAACAGGGTGGTTTCGGAAGCGTCGTCACCCACCAGGACCACCCGCGGCGGGGCGTCTGCTGCTTCGTGGACGGCCGCGATCCCGCCACCGACCGACACCGGAGTCTGCCACGTGCCTCCTTCCGCCACGATCTCGATCTGCCCATCGATGCCTATCCGAACCAAGTCTGATCTTCCTCGTGACGTGGTGATGGCGACCACACCGTCCCGCGTTGGGTCGGAGGTCAGGTCGGAGAAGTCGTGCTCCCCGGATGCCAGCTGCCGATGGTTCGTCCCGTCGAGATCACAGGTGAACACCCCTGACCATTGCCCCTGCTCGAGTGTGTAATAGATCTGGTTCCCGGAGACGACCGGTGTGTCGGCGCGCCGATCCGGATGCCCAACGAGCGTCACCCAATCCCCGGCCGGGTCGGCGACAACGATGTCACTTCGACTGCGGTCATCCTTTGGCCAGAACACCGCTGCCACACGACCGTCGGGCAGCATGCGAGCCCGTCCCACGTCTCCTCCCTTCGGGCCGAAGGGGGCCGGCCAGGGTTCGTCGATATCCAGCACCGCCAAGCGGGAGGTGCGATCACGCCCGACTGCCACCACCATGCGCTTGTCGTCGAGCCAGACCCCTGCCGAACCGGGGATGACCGGGGTCGGAGGGCCGCCAGATGCCGGCACCACACAGACATATCCCTGGCCGTTGTACGCAAGCCTGCTGCCGTCGGGCGACCACACCGGGGCGGTGTCCTCCCAGTAGGTGACCGGGTTCCGACCTGTGGTGAGACGGGTCAGGGACCCCGACTCGACGTCCAGCGTCCAGAGGTCGGTGGCTCCTTCGATGTCGAGCACAAAGGCCACGGTCGATCCGTCGGGTGAGGCCGCAAGGTGGTGAGGCCGGGCGATGGCGTAGACCGAATCCATGCGCCAGTGGGGCGGGGGGCTTCGGTCCGGGCGCGCCTGGCTGGGCACGCCGCCGATCTCGTCTTTGCCAAGCCAACCAGGCCTGCTCACCAGTGGGAACCTCCAGGGACAGTCCGATCAAGATAGCCCCGGGTGGCGCGGTCAACGTCGGGAATCCGGCTCAGAGAAAGGGGGCCAGCACGGCCAAGACGTCTGGTCCGAGAGCGCCGAGGTCATAGCCACCTTCCTGGACCAGGACCGTAGGGAGGTCGAGAGAGCGGAGCCGTTCTCCCACTGATCTGAACCCGGCGTTGGTGACACGGAGCGGGCTTTCGGGGTCAGAGGCACCCGCGTCCACGCCTAGCGACACGACCAGCGTGCCGGCGCCGAAGTCGCCTACCTGGTCGCAGACCCGATCCAGGGCGGCGATAAAGACATCATCTCCGCACCCGGGCTCGAGTGGGAAGTTCGCATTGGCACCAACCCCGCCCCCTACGCCCGTCTCGTCGGCAAACCCGCACCAATGAGGGAACCACCCCTCTCCGGGGTCAACGTGGATGGACGTGTAGAGCACGTCTCCGCGGTCGTAGAACACCTGCTGGGTGCCATTGCCATGGTGGGCATCGATGTCGACGATTGCCACCGGCCCGGCTCCCTCACCGGTCAGCCAGTTGGCGGCGATGGCGACGTTGTTCAGATAGCACGATCCGCCGAAGTATGAAGTCCCGGCGTGATGGCCCGGTGGTCGCACCGGGGCGTAAACGGACGGGGCGCCGTTGCGGACCAGTGCGGCAGCGGTCAGTGCCCCGTCGACCGCAGCCCTGGCCCCCCGGTAGGTGCCGGGGCCGATGGTCGTCGCGGTGTCCATGCAGTAGACCCCTGCCATGGCCGCGCGACTCTTTGGCTCTCTCGGTGGGTAGTGGGCGAACGCCGTCGGGTGAGGGAAGGCGTAGGCCACCACCCGATCGGAGCCGGGCTCGACGGGGTAGCCGGCCTCGACCCATTGCTCGTAGGCCGTCTCCAGGTAGTCCAGCATCGCCGGGACGTGGACTGCCTCCAGGAGCGAGCGGTCGTGCTCCTCGGCCTCCACCATCTCAACACCGGCGTGTTTCAGCTCGTCGCGGAGAATCTCCGCCCGATCAGCCTCCTCGTCGCCGGGAAGACGCACCCCGGCCCAAACCAGCCAATTCGCATCGTGGGCCAGGTACCCGTCGGACCAGACGGCGACGAGACTCATCCGATCGGCCCGAGGGCCATGGCCGTCCGGTCAACGATGAGGTCGACCTCGTCGTCGAGAATCGTGAGCGGTGGCCCGAGCAATAGATAGTCGCCGTTGACGCCATCGACGTTGCCGGTGGACGGGTAAAGGAGCAGCCCCAGTTCCATTGCCCGGTCCAGGACCCCCTCGGTGACGCGGGCGCCCCGAGGAAACGGGCGCTTGGTCTCTTGATCCTCGACGACCTCGATACACAAGAGCAGGCCGATTCCACGCAGGTCACCTACATGGGGATGGTTGGCCAGTGCCGATCGGAGACCCTCGGCCAGACGGTCGCCCTGCGTACGCGCCCGGTCGATCAACCGAAGTCGTGTGATCTTGTCGAGCACGGCGAGCCCGACTCTGGCGCCGATGGGATGATGAGACCAGGTGAACCCATGGATCAGGCCACCGCCACCGATGATCACATCGTGCACCTCACCAGTGGTGACGGCCAGCCCGAGGGGCCAGTAGCCCGACGACGCCCCCTTGGCGGCGATGAGGATGTCGGGACGGGTACCGAAATGGTCTGACGCGAACCACTCTCCGGTTCGCCCGAAGCCGGTCATCACCTCATCTGCAATCACGAGGACACCATGTCTCCGGCACACCTGCGTGATCTCGTGCCAATAGCCGTCGGGTGGGACCGCCGCTCCGCTTGCGGCGCCACCGACCGGCTCGGCGACGAATGCCGCCACCCGTTCCGACCCCGTGTCAACGATCGCCTTCTCCAGCTGATCGGCATGGAACAGGGCACAGCCTTCGGGGTGGGCAGGGTTGGGGCATCGGTACTCGTTGACGCCGGGCACCCTGACCGTCTGGCCTAACCACGGCTCGTAGGGCTGGCGCAACACTTCGCGGCCCGAGACGTCGAGGGCCCCACGGGTGTTCCCGTGATACGACTGACCACGGGCGATGACCACCGTTCTCGCCTCATCACCACGCGCCAGGTGATAGGCCCTCGCCATCTTCAAGGCACTCTCCATGGCTTCTGATCCGCCGGAGACAGGAAAGACACGCGCGTCGTCCATCGGGACCAGCTCCGCCAGGGCAGTTGCGTATGACTCCACCGGCTCGGTCGTGAAGGCCGAGGCATGGACCCAATCGAGGGCCGATGCCTGAGATGACATTGCTTCGGCCACTTCGCTGTCGCCATGACCGATCCCGACGACGATTGCCCCACCGGCAGCATCGAGATACATCTTGCCGGCTGCGTCGGTGATCCACGCCCCGTCGGCGGACACGGCGGTCGGCAACTCGACCCGCCCGCGTGAGAACACCGAGCTCATCGCGGCATCTCGAGTGTCGAGGCGTTCTCGCTCATACGAGTGCGGGACGATACGCCTCCAATTACCGTCCCGACGATGTCAGACACAGCGCCACCCCGGGCTCCGTTGCGTGAGTTGGGTATTGCCATCGGGACTTTGGAGGCCGGCCTGGTCAATGCCATCACGGATGTCCCCGGTATCCTTGTCGGGCATTCCACGTTGATCCGTGACGAGCCAGAGGTGGTCCGAACCGGAGTCACGATGATCGTCCCCCGCGAGGGCGGGATCTGGACCGACTACTCGTACGCCGGCAGCCACGTCCTCAACGGGAACGGCGAGATGACTGGTCTGATATGGGTCGAAGAGTCGGGAATGCTCGGCTCCCCGATCGGGATAACCAACACTGCGCAGGTGGGCCTGGTTCGTGACTACTTGGTGAAGGAGTCTTATCGCCTGGGGGTCTTCGACGGATTTCACCTGCCGGTTGTCGGTGAAACTTGGGACGGCTGGCTCAGCACCCCCGAGTCGTTCCCTCTGACCGAGACGGAGGTGGCGGCCGCACTGGGATCGGCCGCATCCGGGCCGGTTACCGAGGGTTCTGTTGGTGGTGGCACCGGGATGATCTGCCACGAGTTCAAGGGTGGGATCGGCACCTCCTCACGTGTGGTCGACACCGCAGGCGAGAGCTACACCGCTGGGGTCTTGGTCCAGGCGAACTACGGCGCGCGCCACGACCTCCGGGTGGATGGCGTCCCGGTCGGCCGCCAGATTGGCTTCGAACTGGTGCCGTCACCGTGGCATGAGGCCCCTAACGGTGGCTCGATTATCGTCGTGATCGCGACCGATGCACCTCTGTTGCCCGACCAGTGCCGGCGTCTGGCGCAGAGGGCGACCGTGGGGCTCTCACGGGTGGGCGGTTACGGGCACGACTCGAGTGGGGACATCTTCCTCGCCTTCTCGACGGCGAACCACCTCGAAGAGAAGGTGTCCGCTCCTCGGCAGGTGCGCACCGTCCCCAACGAGGCTCTCGACCCCCTGTTCCATGCCGTGGCCGACGCCACCGAGGAGTCCATCCTCAACGCTCTCTGTGCCGCCGAGACCATGACCGGTCGTGAGGGCAGGGTCGCCTATGCACTGCCCCTGGATCGGATGGTCGACATCGTCAACCACCACCGCAGCCCGGTGTCCTAGTGGCGACGGGCCACTAGCCCGTGGATCAGTCCAGATTCACCTCGAGTCAGGCGGCGGCCAGGGCCGCTGCCAACCAGGAAGAGCCCTACTCCGTCGCCCTGCGGCGGGGGACGCTGGAGCTGGGCTACTACTCACCCGTCGGTGTCGACCATCAAGGGCCACACGAGCAGGATGAGGTCTACATGGTCGTCTCGGGGAGTGGCCACCTCCTCAACGATGGAGTCGAGACCCAGTTCGGGCCGGGTGACGCCCTCTTCGTCCCGGCCGGGGTCGAGCATCGTTTCTTCGACTTCAGCGATGAGACCGAGATGTGGGTTGTCTTCTACGGCCCTTCAGGTTGCGAGACAGGCGATTTGAGCCTCATCTGACTGCGGCAATGGGATCACGGTGGTTCTAACCTCGCCCCTGATGGCATACATCCTGGGATTCGGCGGCTATGTGCCCGAGAAGGTGATGACCAACGACGATTGGGCGGCATTGATCGACACCACCGACGAGTGGATCACCCAGCGGACCGGCATCAAGAGGAGACGGGTAGCGGCAGATGACGAAACCACACTCACCCTTGCCGCCAACGCGGCGAGCATGGCAATCAAGGACGCCGGTCTCTCTCCAGATGACATCGACGAGATCATCCTCGCGACCGACACCCCCGAGATGTACACCCCGGACACGGCAGCGCTGGTACAGGATCTGCTCGGTTGTCGGAACATCCCTACCTATGACCTCGGTGGGTCCGGCTGCGCCGGCTTCGTCCAAGCCCTGGATGTGGCCAGGTCGAGGATTGCCTTCGAGCCCAAGAAGGTGTTGGTGATCGGTGTCGAGCTGATCACCCGGATGATCGACTGGACCGACCGAGCGACCGCGGTCCTCTTTGGCGATGGCGCTGGAGCGGTCGTCCTCGGGCCCGAGCCTGGCCGGGCCCGTCTGCTCGAGGTGATCTCGGGCACCGACGGCTCGGCTGCGGGGATCCTTACCCTTGCCGCCGGTGGCACCCGCAATCCGTTCAACAAGAAGACCCTCGAATCCGGCGAGTACAACCGACTCATCATGGACGGGCGTCGGGTCTTCACCGAGGCCGTGGGCAGGATGAGCGAGGCTGTCACCGACGTGCTGCATCGGATCGGGAAAGCCGTCGAGGACGTCGCCCTGGTAATACCGCATCAGGCGAACCTCAGGATCATCGAAGCGGTGCGCAAGAAGCTCGGCGTCGAAGAGGATCGGGTCTACGTGAATGTCCACGAGTACGGGAACATCGGCTCAGCCACCGTCCCCTTCGCGTTGTGGGAAGGGGTGGAGCATGGCCGCATCCGCGAGGGTGATCTGGTGGTGCTCACTGCGTTTGGCGCCGGCTTCCACTGGGCGGCCGCTGCCGTCCAGTTCTGACCCGCCCTCTCTTTCGTAATTGGGACCGACAGGTCCGTATGTGACCCCTGTGGATCCCAATTTGGGTGATGGAAAGTGACAAGCCCCCGTCTTGCGACGGGGGCTTGCTAGCTCCCAGGAGAGCCGTGGCACTTCTCCCCTCCGGGATGTGGCTCCGGGAGGAAGGTCTCCTCTTGCCCACCCACCGTATTGATACCGAACTCAAGGGCCGGTGTGAATAGGGGAAAACCCCTACGTTCTTAGCGACGGACTTTTCCCGAGCGTGGTTCGGAAACAGGCGCCGGTCGGACGGGGCGGAAGCTCGGGCCGACCGGCGTCTGTTTGCCCGAGACGGCGAAAGCGCGAAACCGGAGACCTGTTAACCAGCTGAGGGTTGGTCTCGGGCAAAGTCGGCCCGCAATAAAGTCAGCCTCTCTCGTCGTCGGGGCGGACGTATCCCTCTTCGTAGGCGAGAGCCGTGAGCTCGTGACGGCTGGCCACACTGAGCTTGTCGAAGATGTGGGCCATGTGGTTCTCGAGGGTCTTCACTGTTATCCCGAGCCGCTCGGCGCTCTCCCGGTAGGTGTATCCCCGCGCGATGAGATTGACCACCTCGCGCTCCCGGGGGGTCAGGCGGGAGATCGGAGTGTCCGCCGAGATCTCCTCATCGATGTCGAGCAGGTAGGCGGCCACGTCAGGTGACACCGGGCGGGCTCCGACATAGGTCTGGCGGATGAGATCGGGGAGGTCGGCGCCCAGTGTGGTCTTGGTTATGTATCCGTCGACACCAGCGTCGAGTAGCCGGGCAACGTCTTCCTTGGAGGTTGACACGGTCAGGGCCATGAATCGGATGTCGGGGAAATCCCGTCGCACCGCAGGGATCACAGTGGCCCCACCGCCACCAGGCAGCTTCACGTCGAGGACCACGAGGTCGGGCAGCCGCTCCCTGATCAGCTCGATGGCGCTGTCCACATTGTCCGCTTCTCCGACGATGTCGAATGAGCTGTCGAGGATCGCCCGCATCCCGGCCCGGACCACGTCGTGGTCGTCAACGAGGATGATGCGGAGCCTGTCGGTCATCGTCCAACCGTTATCTTGATCTCGGTGCCCGAATCGGGAGCAGTGTCGATTTCCACCAGGCCGCCGACACTTTCGACCCTCTTGGCCAGACGTTCATGGACCCGGCTCCGCTGTGAATCGTCGGCAAACCCGGAGCCACCGTCCCGCACGTGGATGCGGGCGTCGCCATTGGCGAACTCGGAGTAGAGCGTGATGTTGTGTGAGCCGGAGTGCTTGGCCGCATTGGCCATTGCCTCACGGGCCGCCTCGATGGCCGCGGTCAGATTCGGGCTGATCTGAGCGTCATCCCTGATCACGGCTTCGATCTCGACGCGGTGTGTGTCCTCGACCTCGTCGCGCACTGCGAGAAGGCTGGCCCGAAAGCTGTTCCGGTACTCCGACCGCCACTCCTCGATGTTTCTTCTCAACTCCCTCTCTTGGCGTCGGGCGAGGTACCTGGACTGACTCGGGTCATCAGCTCCCATTCGGATCGCGTGAAGCGTTTGCAATACGGAGTCGTGGAGTCGGTCTGCCAGAGCGGCCCGCTCCTCGTGGAGGACAACCGCCGCCTGCTCTCTCGCCAGCTCGTCCTGGGCGGCCTGGCGCGCCAGGTCATAATCCCGCAGCTTGTCGAAAGTCCATCCGACGATCGCCCCGACCACGAAGAAGATGACACTGCCCGCTGCACGCACGGCTCCCAGATCGGCGATCACATGCACCACGAACTGCTCCATGGCGAGCAGGACGGCGGCCAACAACGAACCCGGAAGCCCACCGAGCAGTGCGCCGGTGAAGACGTATGAGAGGGGCAGGCCCCCGTGGAAGAGCTCGTCTGCCCCAGAGGCGATCGAGGCCCCGCCGACGGCGAGCATCGCCACCGTGTCCAGGCCGAACCACCACCACCCCGCCATGAACTTCGGCTGGACTGTTGCCACGTACCAGGTGAGAAGCGTCCAGAAGATGGCCAGCCCCACGGCGCCCCAAACGATCCAGAGCCGGGGCGGAGGGTCGGCCACCAAGGTGACCGCAACCAGGATCAGCATCCAGATCAGGCCGAGGAAGCGAAATACGACCACCATCCGACGCAGAGTGGACTCGAGCTCTCCACTGCCGCGCTTGGAGAAACTGGACATGGAGCCGGACGCTAGCGACCCGCGTGGCTCGTTGGTGCTGAGGGATGTCCGGGTCTGGCTGATGATGGTCTCGCAATCAATCGGGGGACCGCCGTGACGGTCCCCCGATGGTCCCCATTGTCGCTTCGAGGGACGGAGTGATGCCCTGAAGTCCCCGCATACCCGATCATCGGATGTTGACTTGCATCGCGCTATGGGGGTTTGCCCCCATGCGATCGATCTACACCGATTGGCTACCAGCCAGCCAACGAGTCGGCCCTGGTCAGATTCACCTACCGGTTCCAGAAAATACAACGGCCACCGTTAGCCGGTGGCCGTTGGGTGCAGGGCGCCGGGGCCGTTGTGGCCCTTCGCTGACTTCTAGATGGTTTGCCCGACGTAGGGCACCGCGATCATGACGGCGGCAAGCGTGGTGAGACGGATCAAGCTGGGGCAGGCCGCTGCACGCACCGATGTGGCAGCCAGTGCCACCCCGAGCAGGACCAGGGTCCAGGCGGCCTGGCTGTTCATGGTTGCCACTAAGAGAACCAACGTGGCCGACATGAGACCCAGGGCCGCGATCGCCACCCGCGCCACCTTGCCGATTGGATGCACTGCCCATTCGTTGAGAGTGGTGATGGTCGAAACGGTCATATCCCGGGATTCTTCGGCAGGGATGACGCAAGCCTTTAGAGGGCCGGCATGGGCCGAACGACTCAGCCTCGATCGGAGATCCAAATGCCGAGCCCAACCGGGTGCAGCGTCTCCTGAACGAGGATGCACAGCCCTGAAGCCAGAGAGTCGACGTCGGTCTGGTCCCTGAGCTCGGCGGTGAACCGATCCACAACCTGCTGGCCGTGGTAGCGACTCCGGTTGAACCTGCGGTCGACCCAGTTCTGGATCCTTCTTCGCGCCGGGTTGAACATTGTGGCAACGGCGAGGGTCGAGCCGGCCACCGCAAGCGGTGAGTCGGTGGGCAACAACGAGCCGAGCAGAGTCACACTGCCGAAGAAAACCCCGGCGATCAGAGCAACTACCAGTGTGTAGGAGACGGTGCGGGAGATGATTCGATCGATCTCGTACAACCGGTAGCGCAAGACAGCCAGGGCGATTGAAATTAAGACCACGCTGAAGACCAACGGCCCAAGGGCTACCACCGCTGCCACCCACCCGACATCGACAGAAATCGTGTCGAAAGGGATCCAGATAATCAGTAGAAGCGCCGCAAACGCCAGCCATTTCATCTGTTGCCTGGCGATGCCTTCGGAGCGTCTGAAGCGGACGATGAGCGTCAGGCACGCTGTTACCGAGACGATGACGAGGGCCACGCCAAACGCCGCGGCGAGGATCTCAGCGAGCGGTGACAACACATCCCGGAGTGGGTTGGCGATGCTTGCCTCCGTGGCCTCTCCGCCCCATCCTCCGTTGGTCAGCGGGGCAAGAACGGCCAGGGCTCCTGTAGCCCACAACGCCGGTTGAACCCATCGCCATCGGGACGTGGGAAGTGTTTCGTCCGGGAAGAAGATGAGGGCCGCAATCAGCAGCGGTATCCCAAGGGTTTCAGCGGAGAAGGCAATACCCTCCACCAACCCGGCGCCGTTGACATTGCCCTTTTCGAACATCAGGTATGAGCCGACGAGCAACATGTCTCCAATCGAGAAGGAGATACCGGCGGCGAGGATCAGTCGACCAACCAGGTTGCGGGGGCGGTTGGCAAGGATGAGTACCCCGGTGACGACCATTGCGCCTCCAAGCATGGTCCACCCGAAATGGGCCACTGGCTCGACGGTTGGCCCGACCTGGCTGGTGGCATATACAGAGGCTCCAACCACCAAGGCCCAGACCGGGACAAGGAGCCACAAGGCTTGGTTTCTGTCGCGCGCAGCCCGCGTGTGTTTCTCGTGGCTGTTGGTCATGGCCGCTTTCGATGGTCCCGGTACGGCCTCCATCATCGCATCGCTGGTGTTACGGCCCCGTTACGGAAATCACCATCGGGCGAGCAGCCACAACTCGGGTTCCATGTCGCCGGCGTCGATGTCCGCGAACAGGGACACCGCCCTGGTGAGAGCGTCCTGGGCGTCACTCTCGCGGCCGGCCCGATGGTGGAGGTCGGCCAGATGATTCCACAGTGCCGCCTCCCGGTGCCGGTGCCCGGTGCGCTCAGCGATGGCGATCGCCTCTTCGACCAACTCGACCGCCTCGTCGGCGTTCCCGTTCTCAGCAACGAGCAGGGCGCGGTTGTTGAGCGCTGCCATCCGGAGCACATCGTCCTCGCCTGCCAGCCGAATGGCCTGATTGACATGTCCCAGGGCGTCGTCCTTGTCCGACGTGACCACTCCGAGGATGTTGTGCACCCGCGATAACTGACCAACGTCGCCCACCTGCTCGGCAGCCAGTCTCGCCTTGTCGGCGAGTTGCGTTGCCTTCTTTGTGTCTCCGGTGCGATGCGCAAGCAGTGCCCAGTCCGAAAGAACTGCAGCAGGTTCGGGATGATCCTCGATCGCCCGGCCGAAATGCTCCTCGGCGATGTTGAATCGACCCAGCAGGCGCTCGACCTCACCCATTCGATGTTCGATCAGGCCAATCGATTCGTGCCCGGCGTGTGAGGCGGCCGTGGTCAGCTCCCGGCGCGCCTGGTCGTATTCACCGGCGGTCATCGCCAGCTCGCCGAGGGCGAGCCGCACCTGCGCCACGTCCGCGTTGTCGAAGGCCAGGGACGTCTCGTAGAAGTGTCGGGCGGAGTCGTGGGCATACACGGCCCGAGCCAGGTCTCCGGCCAGGTGATACCAGCCGGCAACCTCGGGATCACCGGCAGCCTGGTATTGGCCGGCGACCGCGGCGGCGAGCCGGGGATCTGTCCGGGAATGGCTTCTTTCTGCCAGGGCTCGTGCGGCGCGTCGGTGTAGCAGGCGCCTCCGGACCAGCGAGGTCGAGTCGTAGGCGACTTTCTCCAGGGCGTCGAGGGTGAAGCTCAGCCCATCCGATTCGGGCATTTCTCGGAGTAGCCCGGCTCCCACCAACTCCTCCACCGCCTCGACCACCTCTTCGTCACTCCTTCCGCTTGTCTCGCGGAGGAGCGCCGCGTCACAGATCCCACTGAGGACCGCGGCCGCAGTGAGGATCTGACGACCCAGATCGCCGACCTCGCGCAATCTCGACTCCATGTACCGGAGGACACCCGGCGTCTCGATCGGGTGAGCTCCTTCCGACGAAAGCGCCTCGACCACCAGAAGGGGAACCCCGCCAGTTTGCCTCTGGAGCCGTTTGGCCTGGGCCTCACCACCCGTCAAGGGGATGAGGTCGCCGCTGGTGAGGGGCCCGATTGTCATCGACTGATCAGCGTTTCCGATCAGGTCTGCCATCGAAGGGAGGAGATCGTCCCCCGATCGAGCGGCAACGATCATGAGCATCGGCACCGCCGGGATGCGACGGGCAAGATAAGAAAACACCCCAGCCGAGGCCGGGTCCACCCATTGCACGTCATCGAGGATGACGACGAGCGGCTGCGCGGCGGCGAGGGCCGACACCACGGTGTGAATTCCCTCCAGAAGCCGCAATTCGCCGAACCGGTCTGCCGTACCGTCGGATGTGTCAGTGCCGAGTTCGGGCAACAGTCGCCCGATCTCCGCCAGCGCCCAATCAGGGATCTCTGCGAGTTTTGCCTCAATCAAGGGCAGGGCGCCGCGCAGGATCTGGGTGGCCACGCCGTAGGGCAGTGTCTGCTCCATTCGAAAGGAACGGCCGATCAGTGCTCGCCGATCCTGGGCCGCAGCCTCCGCGGTCGCCTCTTCGAGAAGACGGGTCTTGCCCATCCAGGCCGCACCGGTCATGACTATGAGCTGGCCCCGGGTGGTGACAGAGCGAACCCCGTTGCGGAGGATCCGAAGCTCTGCTTCGCGGTCGATCAGGTCGCTCGTCGTGTGTCGGGGAGGCTGGACATCAGCCCGGATCCGTCGTCTTGCCCCCGGTGGTGGCGGGAGGTCCTCGTCGAGGATCGCTCCGTAGAGTTCGGTTGTCTCCTCCAGCGGAGAGACACCGAGCTCCTGATCGAGGATGGCCACGCACTTCATGTATGCCTCTATCCCTCCGGGCCGGTCGCCGGCCCAAGCGTTGAGGAGCATGAGGAAGCGGTGAGCAGGCTCGTGGAGCTGATCCAGATCGAGCCATTTCGTGACAGCAGCGATTGCGGCCGGGTAGTCACCAGCGGCAGCTAGCGCCGTCCCCAGACGGTTGAAGGCCCCACCAACCCTTAGCCGCATCGATTCGGTGACAGTTCGCTCCCAGTCATCGAATTCCGGTGATGCCCGCAGCGAGAATCCCTGAAGGAAGTCCCCTCGATAAAGGACGGTGGCCCGACGGAGATGGGGGATGCATTGGCTGCAAACGTCGTGAGGGTCGTGGTCGTGACCGGTGGTGGCGTTCAGCTCGGCGGCGAGCACATCCAGATCCGACGTGATGTCCCCAACCAGCGAAACCATGTTTCGATCCGCCTCGATCAGGTCGGAGCCGGTCGCCCCGCGCAATGCTGAGAGCGTGCGTCGCAGCGTCGCTCGAGCCCTTTCCTGTGAGGAATCGGCCCACAGGAGCCCGGCCAGGGTGTCCCTGGTGGCAGATTTCTCGACCACGAGGTAGGCAAGTAGGGCGATCGCCTTCCTGGTGTCGACCTCGATCGGTTTCCCATCGATCGACACCTCGGGTGGTCCGAGCAGATTCACTGAAAGCATTTGGCTTTTTGGGGCCCTCGTTGGCGTGGGCAACATAGTCTTGCGTTACGGGTTAGTGCCAACCGGAAGAACCGGAACGGCTGTCATCGTCAGCAGCGGACCTCGTTGCGCTTCCGTAACGTGGTTCGAGAATGATTGCGTTGTGGACACAGTGGGAGATTGATGAGCCGCGGCCAGGTCCCCATCCGACATAAGGGGAGCACCGACGAGCCCAATTGCGAGCAGGAGACGTGAGGAGCTCCAGGAGTGTCTGAGCGATTCGTGGCCAGGCTCGTCTGGGCCGTTGCATCCTTGGCCTTCGTCGCGATCGGGGTCATGACGTGGTCCTTGTATCAGGCCGGTGAGTTTGGTTCGACCGTCCTCAGTGCTCTGGCGGGAGTCGCACTAGTCCTGGCCCTGTGTGCATTCGTGCTGAGCGGAGCCATGATCGTCTCCAGGCAACCGCGAAATGTCATCGGCTGGCTCCTGATCATCCCCGGTCTCAGCCTTCCGCTCACCGAGCTGGCCACGGTCTGGCTTCACAACCTCGACCCTGCGCCCGTGAGAGCCGACCTCTGGTTGTGGCTTGTATTGTGGATCACCAGCTGGGCGTGGGTGCTGCTCATCTTCCCGGTGTTCCACCTGCTCCTGACTTTTCCCAACGGAAGACTCCTTTCCCCGCGCTGGCGATGGGTTGTCTGGTTGGAGGGGGCGATGGTGGCGACCATGATGGGTTTGAGCGGGTTCGGCTCGGAGCTTTCGCTCATGGTTGACGAGGAGACTGTCTGGTCGGTGGCGAACCCAATCGGGTTGGCCCTGACGACAGAGTTCTTCGACGAGGGAGCGGTATTCGACTCGGTGTGGAGTATCGCCCTCTTGCTCCTCACATTGACCTGTCTCGCAGCAGTCGTCGTCCGGTTCCGCAGGGGCTCGTCCGAGCAGCGTGAGCAGCTCAAATGGCCTCTGTATGCGGTGGGGTTGTTCGGATTGGTCTACGCAAGCGCGGCCATCGGGATTGGGCTCGAGGAAGGGGGAGTGCCGGAACTCCTCTTCGGGCTGTCGCTTGCCGGAATCCCGGTGGCGGTCGCCATCGCCGTTCTCCGCTATCGCCTCTACGAAATCGATCGGATCATCTCGCGCACGGTCACCTATGTGATCGTGGTCGGGCTACTGGGTGCGCTCTTCTTCGGCGTGGTGACGGCTCTGTCCTCGGTGCTCCAGGCGGAGAGCCAACTGGCTGTGGCCGGGTCGACCCTGGCCGTGGCGGCGCTGTTCAACCCGGTCCGGAAAAGGGTGCAGGGCTGGGTCGACCGCCGGTTCAATCGGTCGCGCTATGACGCCCAACGTGTGATGGACCGGTTCGCCGGTTCCTTGCGGGACCTGGTCGACAGCGAGGAAGTCGTTCGTGGCTGGGTGGGCGTCGTCTCCGAGACCATGCAACCTACCGCCGTGGCGGTATGGGTCCGAGGGAGATCGTGAGAAAAGCAGTGCTCTTTGTTGCTCTGACCATCGCCACCGGGGGAATCCTTGCCGGTGCACTCGGACCGGCCCTCGAGGGTGGCGACCGAATGTGGCCCTTTGCTTGGCTGCTCTGGGCACCCGTTGGTTATCTGATCCTGATCAAGCGTCCTGGTAACGGAGTGGGCCGTGCAGCTTTGGCCATTGGACTGGGCTGGGGCCTGGGGATGGGGTTTCTCGCTCTGAGCGCAATCCTGCCCAAGGGACCTGGCGCAGCCTGGGTCGAACTGGCGAATGTCCTTCTCGGAGTCTTCCCTTGGATTGCCATCGTCTGGCTCGTGCTGGTCTATCCGTCGGGTGGCTACGCAGGCGGGGCCGAACGGGTCACCGGAAGATCCCTCATTGGGTTCGGATTGATAGTGTCAATTGGGTTCGTCGTCGACCCGGCACCGATGGAAGAAACAGGGCTTCCGAGTCCCCTGGCGGTCCCGGCGTTACAGGAAGTTGGGTCCGCCATCACAGCGGATCAATCGTTTTTCGTGTTACTCGCGTTTGTTTTGTTCGCCATCGTCCTCGTCGTGGCGAGATGGCGCCGCAGTGTTGGGGTGGAGCGACTCCAGTATCAATGGCTGCTGATGGGCGCCGTGGCGTTTCTGCTCATCATGAGCATCGGTCAATTCGTTCCTGAAGACAGCAACGTTGACTCTCTCTGGATCTTGGGAGGATCGGCCATCCCGGGAGCGATCGGCATCGCGGTGCTCCGTTATCGCCTCTATGACATCGACCGCCTGATCTCGCGCACCGTTGGCTATCTGTTGGTCGTCGGCTTGCTCGCAGCGATCTTCTTCGTTGTGGTGACGGCCGTGAGCACTCTGCTTTCGACCGAAAGCGACCTGGCGATTGCGGCGTCGACTCTGGCCGTGGCGGGTCTTTTCAACCCGGTGCGCAAGCGGGTGCAGCTGTGGGTCGATCGTCGGTTCAACCGTTCCCGATATGACGCCCAGAGGGTCATGGATCGGTTCGCCGGGTCATTGCGGGATCGGGTTGACAGCGAGGAGGTCGTTGACGGCTGGGTTGGGGTCGTGTCCGAGACCATGCAACCGACGTCGGTGGGGGTCTGGGTGAGGGACGGATGATGAGAAGGGCCGTCGTGGGGTGGGCAATTGCGGTGTGGACCCTGCTGATGATTCTCGCCGGCGCCGTCTGGCTGACTCTACCGAACCCTGATTCCGCATCCTTCATTGGGTTCCTGGTGGCTGCGGTGTGCATGGTTGTGGTGGGCGGCATCCTGACCTTGAGGCACCCATCGAACTCGGTCGGTCCTCTCGCCCTGGTTGCCGGCTCGGCCTTTGTCATCTATTTGTTCGGGAACGGCTATGCCATCGCATCGCTCCGATCGACCGGCACCGATTATCCCGGTGCCTATTTCTTCGGCTGGCTGGGGGGCTGGGTGGGTGCGTTGTTCCCGATCTGCCTGGCACTCCTGATCCTCGTGTTTCCCAGCGGAAGGCCAATCGGGTGGTGGCGTATAGGTCTGATCGCTCCTGTGACCGGGGCGTTATCCGCGATCGTGGGCGCCGGCATCATCTGGGGTCTTCCCCTCGACACGCTGGTGTCCATGGATCGTTTGGACGAGTCGCCGGGATACGCTCTGGTCGACGCCGGCTTCATCCTCGGATACCTGTCTGCCGTCGCTTCCAGCATCTCCGTCGTGGCGCGCTACCGCGCTGCTGGATCCGTCGAACGACAGCAGATCAAGTGGCTCCTGGCGGCGACTGGGATCTTTGCTGTGGCCTACATCGCCGCGGTAATCACGGAGGACGAGGTGGTTTGGTGGGTGGTGGCCGTGGCCGTGACCTCGATCCCCCTTGCCATTCTCTTCGCCGTGCTTCGCTACAGACTCTATGAGATCGACCGGATCCTGTCCCGAACGGTTGCATATGGGCTGGTGATCGGTCTGTTGGCAGCGGTCTTCTTCGGTGTGGTCACGGCGGCCAGCTCGATCCTCCCGACTGAGAGTGATCTGGCGATTGCGGCGTCGACCCTCGCCGTGGCCGCCCTGTTCAACCCGGTGCGGAGACGGGTCCAGGTCTGGGTGGATCGGCGGTTCAACCGTTCCCGTTATGACGCCCAGCGGGTGATGGACCGTTTCGCCGGGTCGTTGCGGGACCGGGTCGACAGCGTGGAGGTCGTCGACGGCTGGGTGGGTGTGGTGTCAGAGACCATGCAACCGGCATCTGTGGGAGTCTGGTTGAGGGAGGGCTGATGACCACGCGATCTCGAGTTTCCTCATTGGTTCTGTCGGTGCTCCCGTGGATCCTCCTCGCCGTGGTGTTCCTGGCGTGGGCGCCGGGTGTGATCTACGACAGGTGGTCTCAGGAAGTGACCACCCCGCTCGACAAGCTGTGGGCCCTCTCGTTCATGGCCTTTCCGCTGGTGGGTGCCTTTCTGGCGAGGCGCATCCCGTCCAACCCTGTCGGCTGGCTGTTCCTCATTGGACCGGCACTGGTAGGAGCCGGGGTATCGACTGGTGAATACGGCGAGGCGGTTGGTTTGGATCTGGTCACGCTGTCTGACGGCGTCTTCGCGGTGGGTCTGGTAGCCATGTTCTCCTCGATCCTCTTGTTTCCCGATGGGCATTATC
>CAZRID010000002.1:16348-37681 GCA_964600055.1 uncultured Acidimicrobiaceae bacterium | reverse complement strand
CTCGTCCTCGATGAACGGGTCAGTGCGCCTTCGTCCTGCGTCCTTGCCAGCGACCCCCCTGGCTCGCCCTGAACATCGCCAACGTCACTGGCCAGAGCACTAGTGCTCGAACCGGCCAGGATCCGTCGTTTCCCCGAGAAGGGTGTCGACGACCGCGCTGTGATCGACTCGATCCTCGACGAGGGCTTCGTCTGTCATGTCGCTTATCTGGTGGACGGTCGCCCCGTGGTCATCCCGACCCTTTACGTCAGGGATGGCGACGTGGTCCTGTTGCACGGTTCCCCCGCCTCGGGGATCGTGATGGCCGCCAGGAAGGGCTCCCCGCTGAGTGTCGCGGTCACCCATGTCGACGGGATCGTGGTAGCCAGGAGCGGCTTCGAGTCCTCGGTCAACTACCGCTCGGTAGTGATCCATGGGGAAGGCACATTGCTCGACGGCGCCACCCACCAGGTCGCCCTCGATCGCATCGTGGAAGCGCTGATCCCGGGTCGTCTCGCCGACATTCGACGCCCAACCGAGCTGGAACTGCGCAAAACGGCAGTCGTCTCTGTGCCTATCGACATCGTGTCGGCCAAGGTGTCCGATGGCCCACCCGAGGACGACGAGGCCGACCTGGGGACCGGGGTCTGGGCCGGCGTGGTCCCGGTGTCGACCTCCTTCGGCCAACCCGCGCCTGCCCCCGATCTGGAGCCCGGGATCGACATTCCGGACTATTTGAACGACTTCAGGCGTTCCTGAAGCATCGCAACCTCAACCAGCATTCCGGTGTTCTAAAACCATGGGCAATCGACTACTGACGACATCACACGGCACAAATCGCGACGCCTTCAGCGGTGGCGACTGGGCTCGCTTCGTCGCGGTCAGCGTGATATGGGGTGCTTCGTTTCTCTTTATCGCGATCGGGCTGGACGCTTTCCACCCCGGGTTGGTGACGTGGCTCAGAGTCGGTTTCGGAGCGGCGTTCATGGCGAGCCTGGCAAAGGCGCGAACAGCCAAAATCGCACGTCAGGACATGCCAAGGATCGTCCTGCTCGGGATCATATGGGTTGCAATCCCCCTCACGCTTTTCCCGATCGCCCAACAATGGATCGACTCGGCAGTTGCCGGGATGTTGAACGGTGCCATGCCGATGTTCACGGCCATCGTGGCGTCGGTGCTGCTTCGCCAGCTCCCGGGCCGTCTTCAGATCGTCGGCCTGGTTGTCGGTTTAGCCGGGATTCTGGCCATAGCCTTGCCTTCGGCAGAGACGGGGACGACAGCAGCGATCGGGGTGATCCTCGTTCTCGTGGCCACGGTCTGTTACGGATTCGCCACCAACATCGTCGTCCCGTTGCAGCAGAAGTACGGCTCTGTCCCTGTGATGGCCCGAGTTCTGTGGGTAGCCGCCATTCTCGTCACTCCGTACGGGATATATGGGCTGTCTCAATCCGGATTCGCCTGGGAGTCACTGGCCGCCACGATGGCGGTTGGGTTCCTGGGAACCGGTGTCGCCTTCATTCTCATGGGCTCTCTCGTCGGAAGCGTCGGCCCCACCAGGTCGAGTTTCATAACCTATCTGATGCCCGTCGTCGCCCTGGTCTTGGGAGTCGTCTTCAGAGACGAGATCGTTTCCCCCATCGCCGTGATGGGGTCGCTGCTGGTGATAGTCGGGGCCCTTCTTGCCTCCAGACGGGAGGTCCCCGCGACGACACGAACCACGACGGGGACAGATATCGCGGGTGATGCAACGTGAGCCAGTTCGATTGAAGCTGAAGGAGTCGAAGCCCCGGGTCGCCCTGTCGATGGCCACCCCGCCGCTGCTCCTCCTCATGGCCTGGGGCTCCTGGGCAGTCGAGGCACCCTTGTGGCTCACTGCAATTCTCGCCGCGTTGGCGGCGTTGCTCTGGTACGTGGTGGCCTTCGACTTCCCCTTGGCCATCGAGGTCGATGGCCAAGGCATCCATCGCCTGTGCCTGCTTAGACGTCAGCTCCTGGAATGGGACGACATCGCGGGGATCGTTCAACCAAGGAAACGCGGCCTCGTGTTGGTCACCGAGGACCGCAAACGCCGGATCCTCTTGGACCGCGGTCTCGAAGAAGGAGAGCTCGACCTACTCCGTGCCCAAGCCCGGCTGAGAAACGTGAGGACCGAGCTCTGACTCATGTCGGGCGTGGTTATTTGTCGGGATCATGTCGGAACTGACACGCCGCGGCGTGATCCCGGCATAATGGATACGTGGTGGACCGTTCCGACGCGGAGTTGCTTCGTGCCTCATCGGCGGGTTCGGCGGATGCCTACTCCGCCTTCTTTCGCCGACATGTAAATGCGATCACACGTTATGCGGTCAGACGCTGTCCCAATCCCGATGATGTCGCCGACTTGGTCGGTGAATGCTTCTTGGTGGCCCTACAGGCATCGCACCGTTATGTCCCCGAGACCGATACCGCCCTCCCCTGGCTATTCGGCATATCGCGCCGGCTTCTCGCCAAGCAACGCCGGAAGTATGCGGGGAACCGACGACTGGAGGTCAAGGTCAGCAATGCCTTCCCGGCCTTCACCGCGTCTGAGGACGACGAAGTGGCGTCTGCTATCGATGCTTCGCGTCAGGCTCCGATTCTCGAGGAGGCGTTGGCCCGACTCACCCGATCCGAGCGTGACGTCCTCGAAATGGTGGCGTACGACGGTCTTTCACCGACGGAAGCGGCCGTCGCCCTGGACATCACGCCCAACGCCGCCCGACTCCGCCTCTCTCGGGCAAGACGAGCGGTTCGAACCCACATCGATTCGACGGCTGTGGTGGGAGCTGCTGCGGAGGACGCTGGCTATGCCCTCTGAGATGCGCCGACCAGGGCCGATCAACATCGGCGCCTATGTCGCTGCCCTCGACCTCCAGTTGCGCGAGGAGGTCTCGAGAGTCGAACGATGGACGCTTCCCGATGGATTCCACCGACTCGCCCGGGCCCTGAAGACTGTCCTCCGGCCGATCCTGCAGAGTGGGGCCGTGGTCCTGACCTCGGTCGCAGTGATCGTGGCGGTCGGGGCCGCCCCGGCATCGATGCGAACCCCATCCCCGGCGGACACTCCGCTCGCTACACCCACCGAGCCTCGATTTGCCGTCTCCGAAGAATTTCAACTGCGGGACAGTCTGCCACCCGACGAGTTCCTGGCCGTGGCCGACAAAGTCACGTCTGTTCAGGAGGCCGACAATCCGGACATGCCTCCCATGGCGAAGGAATAACCGGGGCAGAAGCATTCCTCCCGAGTGCTACTTAGTGAAACGGCGCGCAGGGCGCCGAGCACGATCCGGGTGAGATCCCCGAAACAGACCGCAACTGCAACGTTATTGCGGTCCTCCACACTGCAGAGGGGGTGGGCTCACCGCCCCCTCTGCGACGTTTCCTCCCCCCGAAGGGGGAGGTGGCCCGCCAGGGCCGGAGGGGTTCTTGACCCTCAGGCGGCGGCCGCGATCTTGAGCGCCCTCACTGCCAGGTCGCTATCGCCGAGACGTCGTCGCAACTCCCTTTCCAGGCCACCTATCGGGTAGAGATTCTGGGGCGCCCTCGGGTCTTTGTGACGTGCCGATGCGTACCGGGGCAATGAGGCGGTCACCACGTGTGCCAGACGGGCCGCATCGGCGACACCCATGTCGGCTTTCACCTCGCAGCGGGCCAGACCTCCTGCCGGGCCGGTTCCGTTGGCCAACCTGAGATACCAGGAGAACCGGCTCCATGAGGTGGTGGTGAGGAACAGCGGCGTGCGGTAGCCCACGGGCAGACCCGCGAGCGTCGCTCGAAGCTCGTCGGGCAGGTACTGCACGTGCTGGGTCTTCACGTAACCGACCGCGCCTTCCACGTGGCGCCGGTGGGACAGGGGGCCGTCCACGACGACGAGCGCGGCACCGGTTTGGGACTCGGCGATCTGCCCCTCGAGATCGCCCATCCGCTCCTGGATGCCCAACCACAACTCCTCGGGCGTCGACCCTCGGGTGGTCATCACTTCGTATCGTCCCATCCAGGTTTCGACCGGGTCGGCCTCGATCCCGGTAAACAGCCCTCGTCGCACCTCGGCCGCTACGACCCGGGCATCACCGTTGCATCGGACCGCGCCGGCGGCGAAGGTCGCGGCCAGACCGAACCCCGGGAAGTGCTCCTCCCGATCGATCCAGAGATTGGCATCAACCCGTCTCACGCCGTCCACGAACAGAATGTCGGGTGCAGGGTCACACTCGGGGAGGAGAGGGCGCCATTGATCTGGAGCGAGCTCCACCGATGGGTCCACGTTCTCCGTCGCGTCGACGAGGTCGGCCTCGGATGGAGCGCCGTAGGCCGGGTCCCAGGCTTCGACCGTGAACTTCATGCCAACACCTTTTCGATCGATGCCGTCTCGGGGCCCTTGGTGACCTCGAAGCGGACCGGTATCCGATCGGCAAGCTCGCGGACGTGGGTGACGATGCCGACCGTCCGGCCCCGGCCTACGAGCTCGTCGAGCACCGAGGCGACGACATCCAGGGACTCCTGGTCTAGCGACCCGAAGCCCTCGTCGAGCAGCACCGACTCGAGGCGGGATGACATGCCGGTCAACTCGGCGAGTTGCTCGGCCATCGAGAGCGAGAGCGAGAGGGCGACCAGGAAGGTCTCCCCACCGGAGAGACCCTTGGTAGTCCTGGTCAGATCGGCGTTCCGGTGATCGATCACTTCGAACTGGCTCTCCCTCGCCACCAGTGAGTAGGCCCCACCGGTCAACTCGTCGAGAAGGCGATTGGCGCCATCGACGAGGGTCTCCAGTGCCTCTTCCAACAGCCACCTTTCGAAGTTGTTGGAGCGGAGGTGAGTGCCGAGCGCCGATGCAACCCCTGCGCGCGTGTTCTCGACCTCGAGGTCCCGACCGAGCTCGGCTGCCTCTGCCAGGGTCTTCTCCAACTCCTGGATCTCGGATCGTCGTCGTTCGATGGCAAGGGCCAGATCGGTCTCCGGCGCGCCTGTCATGTCGACACCCAGAGCCTCGAGCCATTTCTTGAGCTCGTCAGATGCCATCGAAACCTCTTCGCCGGCCTTCTCGACGGCCTTCGCCAGCGTTTCGAGCTCCGTCGTCCGGCGCCGAACCTGCTCGATGCGCCAGACCTCGAACCCTCGCCAGCCCTCGACGACATCATCACCGGGAATGGGCGGCTCTTCGGCCGCAACGCGATCCCGCGCCGCGAACAGCGCCTCACGTAGACCGGCGACCCTGTCGGTCAGCCGGGACACCGTGACCTGTGCGGCCTCGATCGCGGCACGTGTCGACTTCTGAAGCAATTCGTTGTCGGCCCGCTTCTCCATCAGCTCGCTGACGATCGTGATCGTTGTGTCAACGACATCAGGGGAAGGCGCCTCAACGACACGCTTCTCGATCTCGATGATGCGCTCGTCGATCTGCTTCGACTGACCCTCGGCTTCCTTCAGCCCATCTCGCGCATCGGCAGCTGCCGTCTCCAGCCGGCGGATCTCATCAATGAGCCGGTCCATCGACTCGTTTGACCCGTCGGTCTCGACCGGGATCGTGGAGATCACCACGTGGCAGACCGGGCAGGCATCTCCGACCACGAGCCCCTGACGAAGCTCGTGGGCAGCGTGCTTCACCCGGACCATGTCCAATGCAGCGCGGGAGTTGTCACGGGCGACAGTTCTCTCCTCGACACCGGTTGCGAGACGTTCGAGATCGAGGGCGAAGCGACTCGAAATGAGTTCTTGGAGTCTTACCCGATCTGCTTGCCAGGACTCGAGCTGTTGCAGACCGGGATGCCCCGCAAGAGCCTCCTCGAACTCTTTGCCTGACTTCACGATTCCGGCCAGGGACACTTCTGCCGCGCCGAGAGTGTCCATCGCGGCCACACGATCCAGATCGAGGCTCTCCAGATCGTCCGGTGCCGTTATGGCCTCCAGGCGAGCAACACTCGCGCTCACCGCGGTGTGGGCCGTCTCCGCCTGGATGACAGAAGCTTCGAGATGCTTCAGTCTCTTGATCCGGGCGGGCATCTGACCGGCTCCATGGACGACTGCTTCCAGGCGTTTCCCCGCTTCCACGAACTGCTCGGACGTCGGGACTTCGAGTTTGGCCAGACTCTCCCCGATCGCCTGCGCCCTGCCTTCGGCGGTTCGGGCCCTGGCGTTGGCCAGCTGCATCACTTGCTCGAAGAGGCCGATTTCGAGAAGGGCCCGCAACAGAGCTTGACGATCCTTGGGCTTGTCGGTCAGGAAATCGGCGAAGGCACCCTGGGGCAGAACCACGGCCTTGGTGAAATGGTCATAGGTCAGACCGAGCAGCCTGGTGACCTCGGCGGTGACCTCGTCGGCGCCAGAGGCAAGAACCTCGTCCCCGCGTTGAAGTCTCGCTTCAGGTGTGGTGGCCCCGGACCCTCTCCGCTCGACCAGACGCACCGCGGTGTACGTCTCATCGCCGACCGAGAAATCGAAGGAGACACGGGCCTGGTCCGACATCGCCGAGATCACCGGAGCCACCGAGCGCCGATCGTCGAGTCTGGGGATGGTCCCGTATAGGGCAAAGGTCATTCCGTCGATGACACTGGACTTGCCAGAGCCGGTGGGACCGGAGAGCACGAACAGATCGGCATCGGTGAAGTCGACCTCGGTGCGCCGCCGGTAGGCGAGGAAGCCCTCCATAACGAGATGCCGCGGCCTCACGACGACATCATCTCCTGCTCCAGCTCGCGAAAGAGCTCGACCACGGCAGGATCGTCGACCCCCTTGGAAGAGAGATAGGTCTCGAGCAGCTCGACCGGCGACCGGCCCACCCTGGTTGCCCGTTCCCGCGGTCTGCCGTCTTCGGGCCGGGCGATGATGACATCGACCGCCCCGGGGATGGATGCGCGAACCTCGTCGTTGAGCCCGGCGCGTGTCTTCTCGTCGAGCAAGATCTTCACATATGCGCCCTCCACTTCGGAGGCCATTGAGATCACCTGCTCCAGGGTGCCGCTGAGCTGGACCAGCCTGGTTCCGCTCTCTAGGAAAATCGGCTCCACCGAAGCCGGCTGGCCGGCCTCGACCTCGACGACGAGAACGCCCTTGCGATCGCCGACCTCACCAAAGTCGAGTTGCATCGGTGATCCGCTGTACCAGATCGGCGCCGAGGCGGCGATCCGCTGTTGCCGATGGAGATGTCCGAGGGCGACGTAGGACAGACTTCCCGGAAAGGCCTGGGGAGGGATGGCGTAGCCAAATATGTGCGCCTCGCGCTCTCCCCCGCCACTCTCCGCCCCGTAGACCGTGAGGTGACCGGCGACGATGTTGACGGTGTCGAGACCCATGTCCGCGGTCAGGCTGTCGATGATTCGCCTCAGGCGCTCCTCGTAGCTCTGGGCATGCTGGTCGGGGTCGAGGTTCATGATCTGGGTCGCCTTGACGATTCCCCGCTGGGAGACGAACGGCAGAAGGGCGACCTTGAGACCGAGGGAATCGAGCATGGTCACGCCACCGTCACCCGGCTGGGTTGGCCTCGCCACCACCGTGATCCGACCCAAGTCGAGCAGCGGCTTGACCGCTTCGAGACGTGCAGCATTGTCGTGGTTGCCCGCGACCACGATGACCGGGCCGACCTCGGCCAGATCGAGAAGTGCCCGATAGACGATGGACTCGTCCTCGGGGGAAGGCGAGGAGATATCGAAGAGGTCGCCTGCGACCAGGGTGGCATCGACCCGGCGATCCCCGGCGATACCGACGATCTCGGCAAGGACGGACCGATGCTCGCCAACCCGAGAGCGGCCGCGGATCTTCCGCCCGACATGCCAGTCGGAGGTATGAAGCAATCTCATGGAGGGAGCAGCACCTTCATCGTCCCCGATCGTAGGACCGGGATGTGACAGAACCGGGGAGCCGTCGAGTGCCCCGACCGCCGGCATTTGCCGCGTTCAGGACGGCCAGATGACGCCGCTGGCTGCGTCCTCGTCCTCGACGAACGGATCAGTGCGCCTTCGCCCTGCGTCCTTGCCAGCGACGCCCCTGACTCGCCCTGAACGTCGCCAACGCCAGCGGCCGGAGCACTAGAGGTCCTGAAACGGGTCGGAGGGACCGTCCTCGTTGCCCGGCATGGCACCGGCTTCCGACGCCCTGGTGGCCCAGGCCGGGAAGGGAAACTCGAGAACCAGTGGGACCGGCAGCTCGGGTTGGGCGAGCAACATCGTCCCCGGCTTGAGAATCGTCGCCCGTTGTCGCTGCGCCGAGGGGAGAAACCCGTATTCCTCACGTGAGGCCTCTGCCGAGTCGAGACGGCCAACCACCCGGATCGATGAGTTGGCGATGATCCGCCGTTCCACCTCCGAGGCGGTCTGCTGTGCGCCGATCAGGATCACACCGAGCGAACGGCCGCGCTCGGCAACATCGAGCAGGACTTCCTTGATCGGGCTGAAGCCCTCCCGAGGGGCATATTTGTTCAACTCGTCGAGCACCAGGAACAACAGCTCGTCGGACTGCCCGGCGCGCTCCTTGTCCTCAAACGTCCGTCTCACCGTGACACCGACCACGAACCTCTTGGCTCGGTCATTGAGATTGTGAAGGTCCACCACGGTCACCTGATGCCCCTGGACCTCGATCCGATGGCGCTCCGGGTTGGAGATGTCCCCCCGGATCAGCCGCTCGACGTGTCGCACCGAGCCCTGCAGCCGGCGGACGAAGGCGTTGACAGTCCCCTGCCCGATGTGGGGCCCCGCCCACTCGTTGCTCGAATCGTCCTGCACCTTTTGTGTGATCAGATCGACGAGATCGCGAAATGTGCGCACCGTCTCGCCTTCGATCCGAACCGACCCTCCATCGCCCGCCTCGGCATGACGCAACTGGGCCATCACGTTGAAGACCACCATCGTGTACTGGGCTCTTTCGTCCTCGGCGTCGGCGAAGAGGAACACCATCAGGTCTTCGTGACAGAACTCGGCCAGTGTCCAGAAGAACGAGGTGATGTCGGAGCGCGAGCTGACATCGGCCACAGCACGATCGGAGCCAGGTCTCGGAGGGGCGAACAACCCGACTGAGGCAAAAGGTCGGGCGGGAAGGCCGAGCTCCCCGTAAAGACGTCTGGCGTCATCATCGAGGCTGGTGTTGGGCCGATCGATATGGAGGAGGTCCTCTCCCTTCACGTTGAAGATCAACGCCTTGGTGTTGACCGCGGCCGGGCCCAGCACCGGTGATGTGAACAGTGAATGGAGCAGGAATGTGGCGTAGCTGGTCTTGGTGGCTACACCGGAGACACCCGAGATGTTGACATGGGCGCCCCGTTGCCCGTTGAGGAACTCGAAGTTGGCGAACAGCGGCTCACCGTTCCGAGAGGCCCCTACCGGGAATTTTCGCTCCATGCGATCGAAGAAGAGCGCCTGGTCTCTCTCCTCGCCCTGTGCCCGCCGCACCGGCTGACCGGGACGGGGTGGGACGAAGATCTCGGGCTCGATCCGGGTGGCGGTCACCTGGGCGGCTTCGACAACCTCTGCGGGGAGGATGCCGTCCTCGATTAGGAAGACGTCGGAGTCGAAACGTGCCCCTTCGTGACGGGCTCTGACCTGACTGATGGTCCCGAAGATCTTGACCAGCTCCCCCGTGGGAAGGACTCGCTCGAGTGCCACGACGTCATCGAGCTCCAGATACTCCCCTTCGGCCACGGCAACCCAGAACTCGAGTGGGGTGGCATCGACGGTTCCCAGGACACGACCGACCATCTCCTCCATGTCGGCGAGCGTAGACGCGGGCTGGGACAGGTTGGGGCGTTCTAGGCTCGGCTAGTGGTCTGTCGTCCAATTGATGCCGCGGTGTCGCCGAGTCATTCGGCGTCGCTGGCAAGGACGCAGGACGAAGGCGCACCCGGAGGTGTGTTGAGGACGAGGACGCAGTCCAGCGGCGTCGAGGGCCGGCGAGACCGCGCAGCCAATTGGGCGGCGGGCCGCTAGGTGAGTCTCGTCGTGTTCCCCTTCAAGTCCGAGCCTCCCGGGCTTGTGCTGTCCAACATGGCGACGGCAGCGGCCAACCCGGCGATCGACGAGGTGTGGGCCGTCGCATCCGAGGAAGGTGAGATCGAGCAAGAAATGCGTGCTGCCAGCCCCGATGTCGCTGCCGCCCATGGAAAGCCCATCGAGGTGCTGACCCAGGAGCACATCGGCTCGTATCGACCGGGAAAGGGCGACGGGATGAACACCGCCATCGCCCTCGCCGCCGAGCAGGGTCGTGACCGGGTCCATTTCTACGACGCCGACATCACCAACTTCGACTCATCATGGATCGACGGCGCCGAGAGAGCGGCGGATCGGGGATTTGGAGTGGTCAGGCATCGGTTCCCCCGCGCCTCGACCGACGCCATGATCACCTGGATGATCACGAGACCGGCTTTGGCCCGTCTCTTTCCCGGTACCTTCCTGCCCCGGCTCAATCAGCCACTCGGTGGCGAGATCCTCCTTACCCGCCAGGCCATCGAGTCGCTCGCCGTATCCGAACTAGTTCGCGATCGCTCGGATTGGGGAATCGACACCGTCCTCACCTACTCCACGTCGGTGATGGGTCTCGGCCTCTACGAACACCATGTCCAGGATGGGAAGCGTCATGCCTTGTACGGGTCACTCGACGAACTACGGGACATGCTCGTCGAGTGTCTCGACGCTGCCGCCTCGCTGGTCGGAAAACCCGGTCCGTCGGCCCAAGCCGTCCACGGCAGTGATCCACCGGAACCAGCCCCTCTCGATCTCATGCGCACCGTGGCCTACGACATCGACGGCACCATGCGTCTTCTCCGCGCCGACTGGCGCCCGGAAGAGATTCGTCTGGCGGAACGGCTGCCGGGCGACATCGGCGCCCTTCTTCTCGAGAGACAGACCGATCCAGGCTTCTCTTTCATGGACGAAGACCGGTGGTACCAGGCCCACGGCTTCCTCCTCGATCATTTCACACTGGGCGACGGCGCCTGGGAGTCGCTGGCCTTTCGTCTCTGGCTGACCCGGGTCCTGGCCTACACCACGAACCAGGCCAAGGCCGGGTTCGACGCGGCCATGGCCTACCTGGAGGGCACGATCAGCGAATACGAGAGGATGGCGGCCGGATCGGCCCAGTCCCCCTAGTGGCCACTAGTCCCCGGAGCCCACCTCCCGGACTCCGAAGACGACGACGATCAGGGCGACGAGCGCTGCACCGGCGGCCATCACGGTCACCATCTGCATCCCGCCCCTGGTGAAGACCCGGGGTGCGATCAGGTCACCAGCGATTCGTCCGAGCCCGTTGGCCACGATGAACAATGAGAGGAGACGGGTCCTGGCTCGTGGCCGGAGCTCGGTCATGAGCGGTGTGGCGGAGATATAGCCGAACTCGAGGGTGACGGTGGTCACGACCAGGATCGCCATCGCAGGAACCAGGCTCTCCGTTACAAGGGAGAGTGCGAGCAAGGAGACGGCCCCAACGCCGAGCCCGATCGCAAGTGAGTTCCTTTTCCCGATTCGATCGGTGAAACCGACCATGGCCCCTTCGCCGGCAAGCTCTGACAGACCGATCAGCGTCCCGACACCGCCAAGAGCGAGCAGGGTCATCCCGAAGCTGCCCTCGAGCCAGCCACCGAGCGTGACCAGAACGGATTCGTGGGCGAACCCGAAGAGAACAATCGTCCCCAGCAGCAACGTCACCTGACGACCAGGGCTGTCCGGAGCCTTGACCGCCCGGGTGGACACCACCTCGTCGTTGTGGTCCAGGAAGAACATCGCCAGACCGATGCACAGGAAGCCGAGGGAGCCGACCGCCCAGAACGGTGCCTTCCAACTCCAGTTCTCGATCAGCCAGCCGGCGAGAGGCGCACCGATGAGCAGACCACCTGCCCAGGCCATCTCCAGAATCCCCAGATATCGTGCCCGGCTCTCATAAGCCACCCTCTCCGAGACGTAGACCTGGGCACTGACGTCGATCATCGGCTTGGCCAGTCCGAGCAGAGCGAATCCGATGATGGCGCCGACGAAGATCCCGGTCCAAGCGGTGACGATGGAGCCGGTGGTGAACAAGATCATTCCCGCGACCAGCAGCCTGCGGCTCCGCTTGAGATTGCCTGAGATGCTGATGATGGCCGGTGTGGTGAGGGAACTCGCATATCGCACCGAGACCAGTACCCCGGCCTGGGTGAGGTCTATGCCCAGGCCCCGAGCGATCGCGGGCAGGAAGGGGTAGACGAAGCGAAAGGCGGTGTTGACGACGAGCTTGAGAAAGACAAGGGCGGCAACGGCGGGGCGCAACGGACGCTCGGCAGCAACTCTGACTGCAGGGGGTGACTCGGCGATCAACTCATCGTAGGTGGGATGTGGGACCGCCCCCAGACGCGATCACACATCCGCGAATCAAGCAAAATCTGATCGCCCCAAATCCGAGCACCGACAACGCGAAGCGAGCAGGGTCTGGGGGTCGCCCCCCAGATGTCATAGGCTCGCGCCTCATGAGTCTCTTCCTAGTGGTCGTTGTCGCAGTTCTCGGCGGTCTCGCCGGAGCCCTTCAGTCGCAGTTTCTCGGCATCATGGAGCAAAGGGTCGGAACCCTTGCCTCAACGTTTGTCACCTATGGCGGGGGTGGGTTGGCCATCACGATCCTCATGCTCACCTTTCAGGGGGGACGTCTCTCGGAGTTGAAGGACCTTCCCTGGTGGGTATTCACCGCAGGGATCATGGGCCTGGTTGTGGTGGCCGCCCTCGGGATCAGCGTCTCACGTCTGGGTCTGGGCGCGGGTCTCACCCTTTTCACCGGTGCCATCCTCGTGCTGGGCGCGGGCATCGAGCATTTCGGTTGGTTCGGTGAGGGAAGGCCCATCGATGGCCCGCGGTTGCTGGGAATCGCCCTGGTCGTCTTTGGCACCTGGCTCGTGGTGCGGGGCTGATCAGCCGAGGGCGATTGCGGCCATTGCCAGGATCACCAGCACCAGACCCAGGATCTGGCGCCGGCGCAGGTGCTCTGCGTTGACGATCCGGGCCAAGATGACCGTTACGGCTGGATAGAAGGAAGCCGCAACCGCAGCCGAAGCCAGAGAGCCCGCCCGCAAAGCCAGGAGCAGGGTCACGTTCCCGGCAACGTCGAGCAGCGCATTCCCGACGACGATCGGGCGTGGCACCGAGCGGAATCCGACCAGCTTCCAGATCCCGACTCCCGCCAGGATCAACACGATCAGCATCGTGGATGCGCGGGAGGTCACGAGGGGAAGCAGGTTGGACTCCGAGGAGGTGAAGCGGATGATCGCGGTGAAACCCCCGAACCCCAGACCCGCCGCCACCCCGTAGCCGAGGCTTCCCGTCAGGTTCTCACCCGGATCGGCAACCCATGCGCACAGGACGATGGCCGGGACCGCCACTGCAACGCCAATCCAGGACAGGGTGCTGGGACGCTCCCCGTCGATGACGGCCACCACCACCGGGATGATCGCGGCCAGCGCCGCGGCGACCGGCGCGACAGCCGCTGCCTGCCCGCGGCCCAAGCCGGCGAAGAGGAACACCAGGCCAAGACCACCGGCCGCACCGGCCGCAGCCCCGATCAGATAGTCACCAACCCCGGCTTCACCACCGACGACCAGGGCCGCCATCAGAATGAGCGGGAAGCTGGTCGCTCCGGCCCAGAACACAACAGCTGCGGCCGGGACCCGCTTAGCCCCCTCCCCACCCAGGAAGTCGGCGACGCCGTACAGGAGGGAGCTGATACCCCCGAAGATCACCTCCACCTATTCGGCAACCCCTTGGACACCCATGGAGCGGAGGATGTAGCGGATCGAAGAGGCGGCGTCCTCGAGGTCATCCCGCTCCACCGAGGTGGCCGCGTTGGCGAAGTCCAGGTCATGCACCCCATCGATTGGCACCAGGTGAATGTGGAGGTGGGGAACCTCGAGACCGGCGATCATCAGACCGACCCGTGTCGGTTGGAAGGCCTGCTGTTGTGCCTTGCCGATGTCCGCACAGACGGCAACCAGATGCTCTCTCAGGTCAGGTGGGCAGTCGATCCAATGATCGACCTCGACCCGTGGCACGACGAGGGTGTGCCCGCGGCGCAGCGGGTTGATCGACATGAAGGCGACACAGCGGTCGTCCTTCAAGACAAACGTGCCCGGGATCTCTCCCTCGATGATCCGGGTGAAAAGGGTGGCCACCAACCGGAGGCTACCGCCCACGGGATGGAGGGCCGGGGTCAGCCCGCAGGCACCACCTTCAGTAGTTGTTGGGTGGTGGTCAGGTACATCTCGCCGGTTCCGTCCACGCCGAATCCGGTCACCTGGCCCGGGACCCCCACCTGTTCGGTCCAGTCCCGAAGCTCGGTGGCCTCGCCCCCGGCAAAGAGCAGGCTTCGCAGATACCCGCCGCAGTAATCGGAGTAGAAGTAGTGGCCGCTGAGTTGGGGTATGGCAGACCCTCTGTAGACGATCCCTCCGGTGATCGAGCAGGTCCCTTCATCCCCGTGCCCCACCTCGAGAACCGGGACCACCTGACCGGTGGTGTCACAGTCCGAGGGCGGGTCGAAGCAGTGGAGGGCTTCGGTGATCGGCCACCCGAAATTGAGACCCGACTCGAGAGCGACCGCGTTGATCTCCTCGAATGCGTTCTGTCCCACATCGGCGATGTAGATGGTCGTGTCGTCGATCCAGAACCGCCACGGGTTGCGAAGACCCATGGCGTATTTGGACGGATTCGGCTCGTCACCATCGACATTCAAAACGACGAGACCTCCGAGCAGGGTGTTCGGATTCTGACCGTTGCCGAAACGGTCGCCCGCACCACCGCCGTCACCGAGACCGAGCAGGAGCTCTCCACCGGACGAGAACTGGAGCATGCCACCGTTGTGATTGGCCGCAGGCTGATCGACCTGGAGCAACACCCTCTCACTGCCCGGGTCGGCCTGACTCGGTGATAAGAGAGCGAACTCGGATACGACCGTATCGCCGTTGCTGTCGGAGTAGTGGAGATAGAGGAGCCCCGGATCGGTTGGATGGAGCGCAATCGAGAGCAGCCCCTGTTCAGCGCCGTTCCGAACCTGACCGCTGATATCGAGGACAGGCTCTGTAACCACCTCCCCCTCGACCAGGGCCCACACCAGCCCGTCCTTGGTGATGACGTACGACGTTGTCTCGCCGGGTCGAGCCGTGAGTTGAACGGGGAAAGAGAGATCGGCCACCGTCTCGTAGCCGACGACCGTGTCGTCCAGGGCAACGGTCGTGGTGGTGGCGGCCACGGTGGTTGTGGTGGCCAGTGGCCTCGTCGACGTTGCCTCGAGGAGGGTGGTGCTGGTCGTGGTCGCCGGCGGTGCGACCGATGTGGCGAGCTCCTGCTCGGAGTCGGCGGTACACGCGGCAAGGAGCCAGAAAACGATGATCAGCGAACGGCGCAACAAAGCCAGGTTATGGCTAGCTTCGGCCAATCGTGGCCACGGAGCACCTGGGCGTCACGATCGTCATGGGGGCTGTGCTCATCGTGCGGCGGTCTTCTCTTCAGGACGGTGGACGTCGACCAGGGCCGTGGGAACCGGGAGACACTTCGTTCCAGGGCGGCGATCTCATAGGATCTGGGCCATGACCGACGAATCCCACGACCCATTCGGGTTCGAGCCGGAACCATCGCCCGAGTTGGAGGAACGGCCACCCACAGACGAGCAGCGTCCAACCCAGACCTCCACGGGGATCGCCTGGGGCGCCATCCTGTTGCTCCTGGGGATTGCCCTTGTCGTGATCTTTGCCGTGCAGAACACCGATCCAGTGCCGGTGAAGTTCCTCTGGATGGACGGCGAGTTCTCTTTGGCAATCGTCATATTGATCACGGTCGGCGCGATCGTCGTCCTCACCGAGTTGATCGGCCTCAGCTACCGGAGGAGGCGACGCCGACGTCGAGCGGAGAAAGAGGAACTGAGAAAATTCCGGGGCGACTCCTGACCCGGATCACCCTCGGGATTTGCCTCCTGGGTCTCGTCTCGGCCTGTGAGCTCCAGAGCGGCTCGACCGATAGCCAGGACCCGGATCAACTCCGGTCCGGTGTCGTGTTCAAGGTCAATGATGGTGACTCGGTTGTCGTGGACATGGATGGCGTCGAAGTCGAGGTCCGCCTTCTCGGCATCAACGCACCTGAGTCCGACGAGTGCTTCTACGACGCGGCCACCGATCATCTGACCGACCTCCTCGAAGGGCAGACGGCGGAGGTGGAGGTGATCGGGACCGATCAGTTCGGCCGCACCCTCGCCTATCTGTGGTTGGAGGGCGCCCTGGTCAATCTGGGCCTGGTCTCGGACGGCTTTGCCGTCGCGACCACACCCGGTGAAGGCGAGACCAACGGCAATGATCTGATTTCCGCCGAGGATGAAGCATTCTCGGAACGGGTCGGGTTGTGGGCGATGGATGCTTGCGGCGCCTCGGACCCGCTCCCGAACTTGAGCGTCGATGTCCGGGGCTCGCAATTCGACCCACCCGGACCGGACGAGGACATCCTGGACCAGGAGTGGGTCACATTTGAGAGCGAGGAGGTCGTGGACTTCGGGGGCTGGACCGTGCGGGACGAGTCATCCGCTCATCGATGTTTGCTCCCCTCCGGAGTCGTCGCCACCGGGCAAACCCTGACGGTAACCAGTGCCGACCGGTGTTGGGACCCCGGCGACTCCCCGGTGTGGAACAACAGCGGGGATATGGTGCTGGTGCTCGACCCGAGGGGTCGGGTGGCGGCGAGGGCCAGGTACAACGGCTAGTGGTCCGTCGCTCAATTGATGCCGCGGTGTCGCCGAGCAATCGGGGTCGCTGGCAAGGACGCAGGACGAAGGCGCACCTGATCGTTCGTCGAGGCCGAGGACGCAGCCAGCGGCGTCGAGGGCCGGCGAGACCGAGCAGCTATTTGTGCGACGGGCCACTAGCGGCGGGCGGTCCCTTCGTAATTGGGACGCTCAGGGGTCAAATACGGAGGTGGCTTCTAGTGGTCCCAATTAGCCGCGAACGTGACATGAAAGTGAACCCTGAGTGTCCATTGCGGTTTGCTTGAGCGCCGAGTTGGATAACAATGTCCCCGGCACGGTTTCCCGATGCCCTTTGGAGGAACAACAAGATGATCTTTGGATATTTGGACCCTGGCTCGGGCAGTCTGATCCTGCAAGCGGTCATTGGTGGGCTGGCCGGGCTCGGTGTGGCGATTAAAGCCTTTCGAGCAAAGCACGGGATGGGCCGCATCAAGACGGCCGCCGGACCGGATCAAGAAGACGCTGTAGAAGAGACGACTCTTCCCGCCGAATCCTGACCTCGGGATGACATCGCCCGATCCCGGATCGTTCCGCGACCCGGCCTCACAGGTCGTCATCGATGGGGACAAGGTCCTTCGCCTGCTCGACAAGCGCGGGCTCGAGGGCTGGCGGGCTTTGGCCGGTAGCGACTTCTTCGAGCCGGCCGTCACTGGTGGTCGGCTCATCGGTGCCGTCGAAGTCGGCGATCCGCCACCGGGTAGCGCCGGGGCCCTGGAACACCCCCGTCTGCCTTTTATCAGCTATCCGTATGAGTGGACCTTCTCCATGCTCAAGGATGCTGCCCTCCTCCAACTCGACCTTCTCAAGGACGCCCTGTCATCCGGTCTGACCATCAAGGACGCCACCCCATACAACATCCAATTCGTCGAAGGGCGACCGATGTTCATCGACATCGGGTCGTTCGAGGCCTATCGGGACGGTGAGCCATGGCTCGGCTATCGCCAGTTCACCCGGCAGTTCCTCTTCCCCCTGATGCTCCGGGCGTGGGTCGGGGTGCCCTTCCAGCCCTGGCTGCGTGGAGATCTCGAAGGCCCGACCCCGGCCCAGATGGCTCATCTTCTCGGGCGTAAGAAGAGGTTCAACACCGGCGCAATGTTCCATGTCCGGCTCCAGGCGAGGATGGAGGCCAGGATGTCGGGACGCGCGGTAAGGGAGAACTTGAGGACAGCGGGGTTCACCCCCGAGCTCATCCTGGCCAACGTGAAGAAACTCCAAACGTTGGTGTCATCCCTCGAGTGGGAGAAAACCGACGACGGCTGGTCGGATTACGGCTCGTGCAGTCATGTGGGTCGGGATCGCGCTACCAAGAGCGATTTCCTCCAATCGGCCATCGAACGGGTCGGACCGAGCCGGGTCCTCGACCTCGGCGCAAACGACGGGCATTTCTCGACGATCGCAGCCGGGGCCGGAGCCCACGCCATCGCCGTTGACAGCGACGAGGCAGTCCTCGACGACCTCTACCGACGTAGTCCCGGGCTCAACCTCACCGTGGTGCTGACCGACCTGGTCAACCCATCACCGGCTCAGGGATGGGCCGGAAAGGAGAGATCTGCTGTCATCGACCGCGCCCGCCCCGATCTCGTCATCGCTTACGGAGTCATCCACCATCTCATCTACGGAGCCAGCATCCCGCCCCGAGAAGTTGTCGGATGGCTGCGAACCTTCGCCTGCCCCGTGGTCGTCGAATTCGTCTCGCCGGACGACGAGATGGTTGCCAGGCTCACCGGCAACAAGCTGCCTCATGAGCTTCATGGTGATCGGGAGGAACATGAGTTCCGAGCTCTGCTCGACCCGTTGTTCGAGACGATTGATGTGAAGAAGCTCGCGGATACGCGGGTGCTGTTCGCCCTCGCCCCGCGATGACATCGCGGCGGATGCGCCCGATCCGGGATCAGCGAGAGAGAGTCGCCGGGCTCTCGATGGCGTAGTCGCCGAACTCGGCGATGACGGTCAGGCGATCGAGGTCGTCGGGCACGACCTCGTCATCGATTTCGAATGAGAACCCGGAATGCAGGAGATTGTCGCTCTTGAACCATCGGGCCACGTCCTTGTTGTCGATGGTGGGAGCGCTCGAGGTCAACAGCAGGTCACCCGCAAAGACGTAGACACGATCAGGGGTGAGCTTGTTCTCGACGTCGGCCGCCCACCCGGTCACCACCCAGCCCGATTCGGTCGGCGCGACGGAGCTCACCTCGACCCGCCGACTTCCCTCGGCGCGGATATCCAAAAGATGGCCGTCGTCGGCGATGTACTCCACGGTGATATCGGCGGCAGCCCCGGTGATCCATCCGGTGCCCTGCGGGTTGGGAACGAGCACCTGCAGTTCGTTTGCTCCCTCTTTCACCAGTTCTTCGGCCAACAGCCCATGGATTTCCCCGCTGGTACCGCTGTCCCTTATCACCAACCCGGTTCCTGCCACAGTCCCGTTGAGAGCGAACAGCAGCTCGTCGCCTTCGACCCCGACGGGTAGCTCCAGTCGACCCAGGACGAAGGTCGGGACGAATCCCGAACGGCGATTCACCGACGCCAGCCCGTCGGTTTCGGTCAGCGACCAGTGCATGTCGTCGCTCAGCTCCGGTTCCAGCTCCTCCACCTGATCGCCGACCAGATCTGCATAGGGACCTGACCCGGCGACACCGAGCCAACTCTCCTGGTTGGGGACCCACTCGTGGTTGCGCCGCACCTGATCGAACACATCGTTGAGGTCGGTGCTGGCGGCACCCCGGTCACAGCAATAGACAATCGGCTGGTGAACCCGCTCGCGGCCGTCGATGGTCAGCAAGGACCGCCCATCGAACGTCCAGTCGGTAGAGATGTCGAGCGCATCGACGATGGTGGGGAGGACGTCGATGGCGAAAGCTGGGTCATCGAATACCTGTCCCTGAGCCTGATCCGGAAGCTTGATGAACAGGGGAATCCGATAGAGGTCGGCGAGATTGCCCTCCATCGGCCAGCGACGATGCTCGCCGGGCACAAAGGAGGCTCCATGATCGGCCAACACGACAATGAGGGATTCGTCCCAGATGCCCGCTCTGTCCATACGCTCGAACAACGCGCCCAGCCTGTCGTCGAGAAATCCCAACTGGTAGAGGTGCCGTTGGAAACCCAAGCGGGGCAGGTCGGGTCGGGTCACCCAACGGCCCCCGCCCTCGATGCCATCCACCTCGTCGTATTGCTCCGGTCGCTGATAATGGCTCCCCGACGGGTTGATCCTCCATGGGATGTGGGGGGCTTCGAGATGGGCAAAATGCAGTGTCGGCGGGGCGTCCGCTTCGATCCCGTCGATGACTCGCTGCATCCAATCGATCCAGCGGCTCCTCACCCCGGCCTTCGGTACCAGGAGGCTGCCCACGTCGACCGGTGATGACGCACGGCTCTCTGCCTGACCGAGGAATCCCTTCCAGCTGCCGTCGATGCTGGGAAGGCCGGCGCGGGCAGACTCGGGGAGGGACAGATGGCCGTAGACGACGCCGACGTCTGCCAAGAGGGAGCCGAAGCGGGCGGGGCCCCGACCGGCATAGTCTTTGCAAAGGTCCTCAGGGCACATATCGGTCAGCCATTCGACGACGTGCATCTCGTAGCCCTCGCCCAGAATCGTGAACAAGTTGTTCGGGTGATCGATCAGGGAAGGGCTTTCGTCGCTGGCTCCCAGGCGACCGGAGAGAATCGCCGGGACGCTCTGTGTGGTCGAGATCGAGTTGGACAGGGCGTTGCGGTACCAGTTTCCCGAGGCCGCCAACCGGGCGAAGTTGGGAAATAGGTCCGCATTGATGGTCCCGTCCTCGTTCATCAGCGATGCAACCGGAAGCTCGTCGAGTTGGATGAAGACGATTGGTGCCGGCCGCCCGATGTGATCGGTGGCGGTGGCGGCCTCGACCGGTTCGGCGAGCAGTCGGGAGGTGGGCGAGATCGCCAGGAACATGACCAGAACTGCTGGCCCGAGAAGTGAGAAGAAGAGGAGCCCCGGCTCGATCTTTCGGCAAAGGAGCAGCACGACAGCGGTGACACCGATGGCCACGGCAATGGCACCCAGGGTGTCATCGGGTATCAGCTGCCGACTGATCGCCATGCCTGTTGCAGCCGCCCCGACGCCCACCAACACGTAGTAGGCGATGTCGGCGGTGCGACCACCGACTCGCTCGGTGATCACGAGGATCATCAACGCAAGCAGTGGCAGGGCGAATGTCACGAGGATCCCGAAAAGGATGATTTGGCCCGGGGAGCTCCGATTGGCAACGAAGACAGACGGGTTCTTGCCGTACAGATCGAGGACAGGCGCGGCAATACCCGCAGTCAACAGCCCGAAAACGACCAAAAAGCGCCGCGAGATCCGGCGTCGATCGATCTTGGGCCTAGTCACCCAGTTCAAAATACTGGCCCCTGTAGCCAAACCGGCCTGGTTGGACCTGCATTGACCAATCGAGGAACGGCCACAGACACCGTTCACGCTCCCTACGATGGGGGCCCCCGGACGGAAAGGACTGCCATGGGACTCATGGACACCATCAAGGGATGGTTCGGAAATGCCCAGGATCAGGGCTCAGACATGGTCGACAAGGCCAAGGATCAGGGCTCAGACATGGTCGACAAGGCCAAGGATCAGGGCTCAGACATGGT
>CAZRID010000002.1:0-16248 GCA_964600055.1 uncultured Acidimicrobiaceae bacterium | reverse complement strand
GCTCAGACATGGTCGACAAGGCCAAGGATCACAGCTCAGACATGGTCGACAAGGCCAAGGATCACAGCTCAGACATGGTCGACAAGGCCAAGGACTTTTCCCAGGACGCTGTTGAGAACGTAAAAGACGCTGCCTCGAACGCAGCTGACACCGCTGCCGAGAAGGCGACTGATGCCGCTGAATCGGCACGGGAGGTCGCTGGAGACGCGGCCGATGCCGTGGAGGGCGCTGCGGAAGAGGCGAAGGACAAGCTCGACAATTGACCACCGGGGTCCGGCCCCGACCACAATCATCCCGGACACATTATGAAGCGCGCCTCGACACGACTCAGTCACATTCCTCCCTCGGCCACCCTCGGGATCAGCGCCCGTGCCCGCGAGCTCAAGTCCCAGGGCGTCGACGTCATCTCCTTTGGGGCGGGCGAACCCGATTTCGCCACCCCCGAGCATGTGATTGCCGCCGCCGCACGCGCCGCCCATGACCCTGAGAACCACAAGTACACGGCATCGGCCGGCCTCAAGCCGCTGCGTGAGGCGATCGCAGAGGATGTCAGGAGATTCTCAGAGGTCGAGGTCGACTGGACCGAGGTGATGGTCACCAACGGGGCCAAACAAGCTGTCTTCCAGGCTTTTGCCGCCCTGCTCGACCCTGGTGACGAGGTGCTCCTGCCCTCCCCGCATTGGGTCACCTACCCGGCAGGAATCGAGCTCGCCGGTGGTGTCACCGTGGCGGTGCCCACTCGAATGGAAGACGAGTTCAAGGTGACCGTGGACAGTCTGGAGCAGGGGAAGACCGCTCGCACCCGGCTTCTGGTCTTCGTCTCCCCATCGAACCCGACCGGTGCCGTCTACACCGCCGAAGAAGCGCGGGCCATCGGAGAGTGGGCGCTGGCCAACGAGGTTTGGGTGCTGGCCGACGAGATCTACCAGCGTCTCACCTATTTCACCGACGTCGCTCCTTCGATCGCCGGTGTGACCCCTCGCTTCGACAACTGGGTGTTGGTCAACGGGGTGGCCAAGACCTACTCGATGACAGGCTGGCGGGTTGGATGGATGGTGGGACCGGCCGACATCATCGATGCAGCCAATAGCCATCAGTCGCACGCCACCGGCAATGTCGCCAACGTCGCACAGCACGCTGCCCTTGCCGCCCTGCGTGGCCCACAGGAGACCGTCGAGGAAATGCGAGAGGCCTTCGACCGAAGGCGAAAGCTGATGCACTCGCTCGTGAGCGACATCCCCGGCGTTCGTTGTGTCGAGCCGCAGGGGGCCTTCTATGTCTTCCCCGATGTCACCGGGACATTGCACGGGCGGTGGGAGACCACGTCTGATCTGGCGACCGCAATCCTCGAGGAAGCCGGGGTCGCCCTGGTTCCCGGCGAGTCGTTTGGCACTCCGGGATATCTGCGGTTGTCCTACGCCACCAGTGAGATCGAGATCGAGCGCGGAATGGACCGCATCAGGCAACTACTGGCGAAGTGAAATAGCGCTCCGGAACCGGGTTTACACTCGCCAACGATGCAAGGCACCAAAGCGCGGGCAATGATGCTCGTCGAGCCACGGCACTTCTCCCTGACGGAGCTGGCCGCTCAGCCGGCTCTCGAAGGTGGTTGGCTCGCCGTGGAGGCAACCGGCATCTCCGGCGCCGATGTCCAGGTGTGGAAAGGTGAAGCGCGCGACGTCGTGTATCCGCTGATCCCGGGTCATGAGGTGGTGGGCCGGATCGCCAGCGCAGCGCCCTCGATCCCCTACCCGGTGGGGACGCGGGTTGTCGTAGAGCCGAGAATCCACTGTGGCGAATGTCATCACTGCAAGCTCAGCCTGGCCACCTGTGTCCGGCGCCGACCCTCGAACTCTTACGGATTCATCCCCTCGATCGAGCCACCAGGGCTCTGGGGCGGTCTGGCCGAATACCTCTACCTCGACCCTGCCGCCCGCCTCCACCCTCTCACCGACGACGTGCCGGCCGAGGTGGGGACCTTTGTGCATCCTCTCGCCGCCGGTCATACCTGGGCGGTCGAGCTGCCATCGCTCCAGCTCGGCGAAAATGTCCTCGTGCTCGGTCCCGGGCCGCGTGGGCTGGCGTGCCTCATCGCAGCCAAGGCCGCCGGGGCCGGGTGGGTTGGGGTGACCGGTCTATCTCACGATCGGGACCGCCTCGAGCTGGCCAAGCGCCTTGGTGCGGACCTGGTCATCGACGCCGAGAAGGAAGACGTCGGTGGGGCGATCGCCGAAGCCATCGGGCGGCGGCCCGACATCGTGGTCGATGTGACCTCCGACGACCCGGAGGCACTGTTCACCGCCCTCGACCTGGTGCGAAGCGGGGGCCGGGTCATCCTGGCCTCGACCAAGGGCAACCGCGCCTTTCATTTCATCAGTGACGTCCTGGTCGCAAAGCAGCTCACCATTCGTGGCGCCATGGGCGCAACCACCGTCGGCTATCAGTGGGCGACACGTCAGATCGAGACCGACCCCCGGATCGACGACCTGGTCTCACACCAGTTCCCACTGTCCGAGGCATCCCGGGCGCTCCAGGCCGCGGCCGGCCTTCTCGGCCGGGAAGAACTGATTTCCGTAGCCGTCACATTCTGAGATGACCGGCGACCGGACTGGCCCGGGCCGGTTGTCGCTCGCATCCTGGGTTCTCTACGACCTGGCCAACACCATCTTCGCCCTCGGGGTCATCGGGCTCTATTTCCCCGACTGGCTCAAGTCGGTGGGTCAACGCGACAGCGCCCTTGCCCTGGTTGAAGCAGGGGCCGGGTTCCTGGTCATCTTCCTTGCCCCCTGGGCCGGGGCACGCAGTGACGTGAGGGGGAGCCGGGTCCCGACCCTGATGGTCACCACCCTGGTGGCAGTGGCGGCCACCGCCACCCTGGCAACCGGCCCCGTCCCGTTGTCCCTGGTCATGCTGGGTCTGGCGCTTGTCGCCTTCAACGTGGGCTCGGTCGTCTACGACGCTCTTCTCGTCGATGTCAGCACCCCGGCCAACCGGGGCCGGGTCTCGGGCCTGGGCGTTGGAGTCGGCTACTTCGGCTCTTTCATCGGCCTCGGCCTCGGAGTTGTCACACTCGATGTCCTCGGCTGGTCCTACGCCGCAACCTTCAGAGTCCTGGCAGGCGCCTTCCTGGTGCTGGCCCTCCCCGCCTTCTTCTTCATCAAGGAACGGGGCGGGCACGACGACGCACCATTGCCCCGGATGCGGGATGTGGCGAGCAGGCTCGCCGCCTCGTGGCGTTTGGCCTCCACCTACGACGGGGTGGTGAGATTCCTGGTCGGCCGCTTCCTCTACACCGACGCCATCAACACCCTCATCGGGGGCTTCCTCACCATCTTCGTCATCGAGGAACTGGGGCTCGACCGTCAGTTCATGACGACGTTGCTCGGGGTGGCGATCACTGCGGCCATCTTCGGAGCGCTTGGCGCGGGCCGATTGGTGGAGCGACTCGGCCCGATGCGCGTGCTGCGCACCGTGCTGGTGCTGTGGATGGTCGCAATCGGTTCGGGGGTTGCGGCAGCCGTCACCGGGCAGACCGACCTGGCCTGGGTCATTGGCCCACTGGGCGGGGTTGCACTCGGCGCGACCTGGACCGCCGACCGGGTGGTGATGACCCGTGTCTCACCACCGCGACATCTCGGAGAGTTCTACGGGCTGTATGCCACGGTGGGCAGATTCGCCACCATCCTCGGCCCTCTGACCTGGGCCCTGATCGTCGACGTGATCGGCCTGGGGAGAAGGGTGGCGATGGGAGCCTTGATCGCCTTCGTCGCCCTCGGCTGGTGGATCCTGAGAAAGGTCGACGACTCCGAGCGGTCATGGGCGGCAGTCGATCTGCCGATCGTCGCTAAAGCCCCTGACGCTCACCCGATATGAGATGGTGCTCGACCGCGTAGGGGATGGGGAGGTCGCTGACCTCCTGTGGGCCTCGCACCAGACGTCTTCCGATCTCTGCGAACCAGGTGTCATTGGCAAAAGCCCATGGCCAAGCCCTTATCCCCACCCGGGCTCCCACGATCCCCCCAACCATGGCAGCGAGGGCGCTCCCACCGATCTTGGCCGCCTGCTCGACCGGGACGTGGGCCCGATCCACGACCGGGGCGGAGAGCAACAGACCGGCCTTGACCCTGTCCCAGGGGCTGGGTGCCGCATTTACCGCGGACAGGGACAACGCTTCGGGCCCGTCGATGACGCCGACGTGTCCCCGTAGAGAACGAAGCTCGTTCACGAGATCACCAGCCTCCGGCCCTTCAGACTGAAGTCCAACCATTTCCAGAGCGGACTGCATCATCTCGATGACTCCGGCGATGAGATCCCGTCCCGATTGCCCGAAACAAGACGCAGCCACAGCTCCCGCGGCCACGACACCGGCCACTATCGAAGACGGGTCGGCATGAAAGAGCTTGCCCAAGACCACAGCCTCACTGCGGAGAAGCTCCGGCTGGCGACGGAGTGCAACACCGAGGGGTATTGCACGGGGGGCCCCGTCGAGTGAGGGATCGGGCTCGGGCACCGGGCTCCCCCCTGCGGCCCGATCGAGCCAGGCCCGGATGTGAGAGCTCTCCGCCCGATAGACGGGCTCCTCCTCATCCGAGCCGTCGAGCTCCCGGATCGCCTTGACCAGCGGGACGGCGTGGAGACGACCGTGCTCGATCAGTTGGTAGGCCACGACGGTCGCCTGCTCTGTGACCGCCGAGTATCCCGGCTCCCAGGCGCCGCCCGCCGTGTCTCCGGCAGCCAGGCCCAGCATGGCTCCATCCCCCTCACCTGCTACCAGGGAGAACCTCGACTCTGAGTCACTCACGATGCGGGAGGCTACCGCTGCATGCCCGCCCACCTCCTGTTTTGGCGCGCAGATCTCGACCTATAGGTCGCGATCTGCGCGCCAAAACGATATGTATACCCACCGATGTAGGCTCGCCAGTCCATGGACCGGATAGTGGTCATCGCCAACCCGTCCGCCTCTCAATTCACGGGAGGGGCCCATCGGCAGGTGATGTCACAACTCCGGAAGGAGGCGACAGTCGAGCCGGTATGGCCGGAGTCTCCTGCCATCGCTGAGACCCGGGCGTCCGAGGCAGCAGAGTCGGGTGCGGATGTGGTTGTGGCAATGGGTGGGGATGGGATCGTCCATCATGTCGCTCAAGGCCTGGTGAACACCGACACCGCCCTTGGGATCATTCCTGTGGGCACAACGAATGTCATCGCCCGGTTGCTCGAGATCCCTTCCAAACCGTCGAAGGCGGCCCGTCTCATCACCGAGACCGGCATTGCCCGCTCCATCGGGACCGCCCGGATGACCCTGAACCGGGGTGCCACCGAGACGACCCATCATGCCGTGTTTGCCTGTGGGTTTGGCCTCGATGCAGCGGTCGTCCTCGAGGCGGACAAGGACCCATATCGTAAGTATCGGTTCGGGTCACTCCACTATGCGAGAACCGCCCTCGGGGTAGCCCTGAAGGACTTCCCCCGTCGCAAACCTCACATCATGGTCAGCATCGATGAGAGTCAGGAGTTGGCTACGGCGGCGCTGGTCCAGTTTCGGAGTCTCTACACCTACTTCGGATCGATTCCGTTGCGGGTGACCCCAGGGGAGCCGGATCCTATGACGGTCCTGACGGTCGGCCGGCTTCGCCGCAGACACATCCCCCGCATCGTCACAACATTGCTCCGCAAGGGCGACCTGGGCTCCATTCCGGAGTGGACCGTCTCCCGACATGTCGAGACCCTGAGACTGGATGCGGACCCGCCGGCCGCCGCCCAGGCCGATGGCGAGTCGCTGGGCCTGGTCGACGGTGGAACGGTGGAATGGGCCCCGGACTCGCTCCGGGTCGTCGCAGGTCAGCCGTCAACCTGACCCTATGCCCTCGGCATCGAATCGGTTCTTGACCCTCCGCAATGCCTCTCCTCTGACCGACCACCGCTGGTCGGCAATCGTGGTGAGTCGGGCACGGACCAGCACACCCGAGGCTGCCAACTCCTGTACCCCCAGCATCTCAGGCTTGGCTGTTATCCGCTCGGACCACTCGGGGTCCGCTGCCAGTTTGTCCAACTCGTCCAGCATCACCTCCATGGCCCGGTCGACGTCGGCGTCGTTTGCCACCCTGATGTCCACCACCGGCTGCGCATACAGACTCGTGAAGTTGGAGGTCACGACGATCTGGCCGTTCGGGACATAGTGCACATTCCCCTCGAGATCACGCAGGACCGTGACCCGGAACTGGATGTCCTCGACCGTCCCTGCCGCCCCGGCGATGCTCACCGAGTCCCCGATGTGATACTGATCCTCGGCCAGTATGAAGAAACCGGCCAGCACGTCCCTGACCACACCCTGGGCGCCGAACCCGATCGCGGCGCCGACGACGGTGCCTATGGCGAGGAATGGGCCAAGGCTGAAACTCCAAATGTCGAAGACAACCAACAGGGCGAGGACGAGGAGGACGATCTGGACCACCCGTCGGCCCATCACCCAAAGGGTGGCCACCCTCGATGCCGAGTCCGGCGACCGGCTCGCAATCCGCTCCACGGTCCGGCCAGCGACTCTGATCAGGATCGCATAGAGCAATAGAGTGACCCCGACGACAATCGCGGTGGCTATCCAGGGATCGATAGGTCTTTCCATCGGACGGCGAGGCTAGTGCCCCGACCAGTAACGCTTGCCGCGTTCAGGACGGCCAACGTCGCTGGCCAGAGCACTTAGTTACGTCGTCTTTCGCTCCAGGCTTCCGACCGCCAGTGCCAGATCTGCGATGGCGGCGTGAGCCAGGCCGCGTCGAGCGAGAAGGTCGCGGATCGGGTCGCCGATCACGCGGTTGACCTCAGGCTCGAGCCGCTCATACCCGGCTGTCGCATCCGCGTCCGGAGTTCCGCTCCGCTTGCGGAGGAGGTCCCGCCAGGTTGAGGGTCGCTGACCTTGATCTTCGGCGGGCGCGGTGGCATCGGCGGCACACTCGAGGAATCGGGACGGCATATCGTCGGCGATGTCGTGGAGGCGGTCACCAGTCGCCCCTCCCACTTCGTCGGCAAGACCGGCCACGAACCCCGCCAGACCGTGTCCACCGTCGGCGACTCTTCCTTCCGAGGCGAGGCTCACCGCCTTCTCCACCTCTTTACCCCATCGCTTCTCGAACTCGGCGCCGTGGGCACCCGACGAGGAAGCGACCAGCTGCGATGCGGCAGCGGCCAGATCGGTAAGCAGCTTGCGGTGAACGGTCTTTCTCAGGTCCCGGCCCAGCGCCAGACGCTGAAGAAGCCGGTCGACTCCGATCGGTGGCCCGGCCATGGGCTGTGCCGACGTGGTGATGACGTCCGGTTCCAGGATCCCGTCTTCTCGAAGCGCCTCCGCCAGGTCCTCGACCACGGCGGCGGCATCGGCGGAGTCGATCCGATCTATCTGGTTGAGGACGAAGAGGAATTGGCCCTGATAGGCGGCGAGTGGGGAGATGTGGGCCTGGTGCAGAGCGGCGTCGCGGTACTTCTCGGGGTCGGTCACCCAGATGACTATGTCGACCCGAGGAAGCAACGTATCGACCTGGTGCCGATGATCCATTTCGACACTGTCGGTGTCGGGCAGGTCCATCAGGCAAAGCCAGGATGGGCCATCGTGATGGATCCGCTCCGAGATGCCTAGAGCGTCGAGATATCCGCTCAGCCGCTCCCCGGCCTCGGCCGGGATCATGGCCAGCGGCCTGACCGTCATCGGCCGGATACCCCCGGTCAGGGCGACCTCCTCACCGGCGAGGGCATTGAAGAGACTGGACTTGCCGGATCCGGTGCCGCCGGCAAGAGCCACCACCACGATTGACTCGGGGTAGGAGAGCCGGAGGCGGATATCACCTGCCAGCCGGGCGACCGGTGCGAGGTCCGATGAGGCGAGGACATCGCGGGATTCGGCTACGGCAATGTCGACCTTGTCCAGAAGGCCAACAAGCGCGTCACGCATTTGCGAACGTCGACCTCGCGGTGAGAGCCGACAAAGCCACCCGGGCCCGGTAGATCGCAGCGTCGGAGGCGACCAGCGTTCCGGTGCCGGAGGTCATCTGGAACTCGATACTCGTGTAGACGGGCACAAGATGCAGAGCCAGCCGCTCCCTGGCCTGGGTTACCAGCCCAACAAGCTCGGATGAACCGGTGAGGAGGCCCACGACAACCTCGGTCCGTTCATCACGGCCCTGGACGCACCAACGTGCCAGCAGCACAGCGGCGAGGGCGGGGTCGATCGCCGCGAAAACAGCCGGCATTTCGACCAGGTCCTGGTGCCAGGCGGCGACTGCGGCGGCAACGGTGGCATGAGTGTCGGCTGGACGCCCCTCGAGCCTCCTCTGACGCAAGGTCTCCACCACCGATTGTCGGCGAATGTCGGCATCCACCGCCACGACCAGGGAGGCGTCCAACAGGGTGTGACTTCTCGCAACCGCGGACGTTGACGGAAGACGCCGCCGCACCATCCCCCTGGTCCGAAGTCTCTTCCTGGCCAGGTCTGTCAGACCGCCGAGTTCGAGCCACCCGACGCTGGGGTTCAACCTGGACGTGATTCGGTCGAGATCCACAGACAGCTCGTTTCTGACCCTCGAAGCGGCCTGCAGGGCGCCGGTTGCCAGTTCGGCGACGCTGGAGATCACCTCGTCTGCCTCGTCGAGCGTGGTGCGCAGGACCGATCGAACCATGTCCTCCGACCCCGAATGTCGGGCCTCCACCACATCCACCAACCGATCTCGCAGCTCGTGGATCACCGCCAGAGGCACCGACTGTGCACCTTTCGGGATGTGGTGCTCGTGGACGGCGACGACGAGGGATCCGAGACCCTCGGCCTGGAGCCGGGACCTGTAGTCGGCAAGCGCTCCCGACGCCGAGCTCTTGATGCGGTTGAGGACGTGGACCACGGGCACGCCTCTCGAATGCGCCCGGCGCAGTACTTCCCACGGTACGAGATCGGCGTAGCGAAGTGCCGAGGTGACATACACGACAATGTCGGCGTTGTCGATCATCGTCTCGGCTATCACCCTGTGCTGGGTTGAGGTCGAGTCGATGTCCGGAGTGTCGACCAGGGTCAGCTCGTCGAGAATCGGGGCACGCCCGGTGACGACCTGACAGTCGATCCCTCCGATGTCCGTGTATCCGGAGGCGCGGGATCTGGAAGCGAGCACCAGTGGGGATTTGGTGGTTGGGCGCAGAGGGCCTGACTCGCTGTGAACCCCACCGGCCACGGAATTGAGGAGGGTCGACTTGCCTGCACCGGTGGGTCCGGCGAACACCACGGTCAACGGTCCGGCCGGATCCTCGATCCTGGGGATCAGATAGCCCCGGATGGTGCGAACGATCCAGTCTCGTTTCCTACTGAGCCGGCCCCGATCCCACGACTCGGGAATTGCAAGCGACGCCAGCGACGATGCGAGGTGGGTGACTTCAATCGCAAGATCGTCAGTTCGCCTCTCGGTAACCACCCTGAGATTGTGCCACGCCGCGAACGAAATTCGTGTCAGCTCGTCCAGCCGTCTTCGGGTCGATCGAACCAGACGTGCACCTGCCCGGTGCCGGTGGCGTTCTCATACTCGGAGAACAGCTCGCCACGGGCTGTGCAATCGCGACCACCGACCGCGCCAAGCATCATCAGGTAATGGCCGAAGGCACCTTCGGGCGAATGCTCGAAGTAGGCATCCATGGTATCCACGACGCGTGCGTGATCACCGGCCTTCATCCATTCCAGTCTTTCCTCGTCGGCCGCCCGCGCCTCGGGGGTGATGATGTGAACCGGGTCCGAGGCCTCGTGCTTCGCGATCTGCTTCAGCGGCCAGAAGGTGTGGCTCATGCCACCCGAGGCGAGGATCACGGCCCGCCTGTCCATCCGGGCGATGGCCTCCCCGATCGCCTCCCCCATGGTCATGAAGTCATCGGTGTCTCCGGTTTGAACCACCGAAACCGACACCACATTCTCGTCCTTTTGCAGATAGTGGAGCAGGTTCAGTGTTGCGTAGTACACCGGCAGATGGTCGTCCTGAGAGGCGTGGGTCGGTGTCCCCAACTCATCCCCGAGGACGGCGGCGAGCTTCGCGAGTTCGGGATCGCCGGGGTAGTCGTAGGGGATCTGGGCCATGCCCCTCGGTAGCTCGGACGAGGTGAAAACCCCCTGGCGACGAGCCTGGGCCGACAGCAGGTGCTCGACAGTGGAGAACCAGTGCGAGTCGATGATCACGATGGTGTCGGGCTGGAGACGGTCGAACACCTCGGTCCTCAATCGGTTGAGCCCAGTCACCAGGCTGATCTCCTTGCCGTCGTTGATCTCGAGCCGGGTGTCCTCGTCGAACATGATGGTTGGGGCGTGACTTATGAGCCCTACGCCGACGATCTCACCCATGGCGTTCTCCTCCAATGAATTCGTTAGCAACCAAACGAGAGCCTATCGGGGATCGCATCATTCCGCGCGGTGGGCCAGCGATCTTCATCTCGCGAAGCTGGGCCTTCATAGACTTCGCTTGCTCTCGCGACTTAGGTTTCCCCCGCTCGGTGCAGTGGTAGGTGGCAGTTAGAGGCGTGATTGCAGAAAGGAGGTCAAAAAGTGGGGTCCGTCACCATTCGGTACATAGTCGACGATGTCGACACCGCCGTCGGTTTCTATGAGGAACAGCTCGGATTCACGGTAGACATGCGTCCAGCGCCCGGATTCGCCGCCCTGTCCAAGGGGGAATTGCGTTTGCTGGTCAACGAACCGGGAGCCGGCGGCGCAGGGACTGCCGGTGGAGCGAGGCCGGCACCGGGAGGGTGGAACCGTTTTCAGATCGAGGTCGACGACCTGACCGCCGAAGTCGACCGGCTAAAGAACGATGGAGCCCGGTTCAGGGGCGAGATGGTCGAAGGCAAGGGTGGCCGCCAGATCCTGCTCGAGGATCCGTCGGGCAACCCTATCGAGCTGTTCCAGCGCTCCTAGGCGTGAAGGTCACTCTGATACGAGCGGAGCTCCGTCCGCCGTGGCCGTGACCAGACGCAGCAGTCGGGCCAACTCACGCCGCTCTTCGTCGTCCAGCTCCGCGGTGAACTTCGCCTCATATCTGTTGAACTCGGGGAACACCGATTCGATGGCGTCCCGGCCCTCCTCGCACAGGGCGACCACCACCCGCCGCCCGTCCTCGGCGTGCCGCGACCTTTCGACGAGGCCGGTCTTCTCCAGAGTGGTGAGCATCCCGCTCAGGGTCCCCTTGGCCAGACCGCAGTCATCGGCAAGCTGACCCGTCTCCCGGTCACCCCACACCCAGAGGACGAACAGGATCGTGAAACCACCCCAGGTCAGGCCTGCCGGGCCGAGGACCTCGCGCTCCATACGGTTGCGGACGGCGTTGGCCGCCCGGTAGATGTTGGAAACGGCAAGCAACGCCTCGAAGTCGAAGGGTCGGTCTCCGAGCCTGGCGCGTATGTCGCGCTCGGCCTCGAGGACAACGTGATCGTTGTGGTCGTAAAGGGGTCTTGGCATGTGTGGGAGTGATGCAGCTTATCCTTTAGGTTGCTAACGATCCCCATGCCCTCCACCAGAGTCGAGATCTCCGACACCCCCGTATCGCCCGACCACTTCATCGGTGGAAAACGCGTCTCCTCACGGTCAACATTCGAGGTGCGATCCCCCTTGGACTGGGATTGGCTCCTGGCCGAGGTGGCACGAGGCGATGCCCTCACCGCCGATCTGGCGATCACCGCCGCAGTCGAAGCCTTTCCGGATTGGGCCGCCCGCACTCCAAAGCAGCGCGCTGAGCCCCTCAACCGGCTCGCCGATCTGATCGACGCCAACGTCGAGTCGATCGCCAGGGTGGAGTGTGTCGACATGGCCATGCTCCTCGAGAGCCTCGACGCCAGGGTCATCCACCGGGGAGCGGAGAACTTCCGTAATTACGCCGACCTCGCCGCCGGTTACGAAGGCCGAAGGTGGTCTTCCAAAGGAACCGACAATCAGGTGCAGCGAATGCCGGCCGGCCCGGCGGTGATCATCACCCCCTGGAACGCCCCGTGGTTGCTCTCGACCTGGAAACTTGCGCCGGCCCTCGCCGCAGGCAACACGGTCATCCTCAAGCCTGCGGAATGGGCACCCCTGTCGGCGTCGTTGCTGGCCGATCTGGCGTCGGAGGCCGGCATCCCTCCCGGTGTGCTCAACATCGTGCAGGGGATCGGCGAGGAAGTGGGTGCAGCCCTTGTCTCGGATCGGCGTGTCCGTCGCATCTCGTTTACCGGCTCACCCGAGACCGCCCGTCACATCGGTGCCGCCGCTGCCCGCAACATCGTTCCCTTCACCGCCGAGCTCGGGGGCAAGGGCCCATTCATCGTCTTCGCCGATTCCGACTTGGAGGCTGCGGCCAGGAAGGCGGCGGGCCAATACGACGACTCCGGTCAGACCTGTCTCGCCGGGACCCGGTTGATCGTTGAGGAGTCGGCGTCGGCCGACTTCCTCGATCTGTTCAACACCTACACCGACGCCCACGTCCTCGGTGACAGCCGCGACCCGCGCACGACGATCAGCCCTTTGATCCATCCCGACCATCTGGCCCGGGTCGAGGGCTTCGTGGAACGAGCCCGAGGACACGGGGACCGGGTGCTGCGTGGTGGGGAGCGATGGAAACAGGATGGTCTCTGGTATGAGCCGACCTTGATCGAGCCCAAGGACAACGACTCCGAGATCGTGCAGCGAGAGGTGTTCGGGCCGGTCCTCACCTACCAGACCTTTGTCGAGGAGCGGGAGGCCATCGACCTCGCCAACTCGACCCGCTACGGGCTCTCCGGGATCGTCTACACCGGCAGCGAGGAGCGTGCGGAGCGGGTGGGCCGTGGGATCCGGGCGGGCACCATTTGGGTTAACACCTACCTGGTCCGGGACCTCACCGCACCGTTTGGCGGAACCGGGATCTCAGGCATCGGCCGCGAGGGAGGCGACTTCGCTCTCGACTTTCACTCCGACCTAAAGACGGTCCAGATCAGCTCAGGGAGCGTGGGGTAGGAGGCGGATTGGGAACATTGGCAGGGGCCAGGTTCACCGTGACGGTGCGATTGGGGAAGCGGAGACCGGCCGAGGTGACGGCGGCCCGGACCCGGTCCTTCGCCTCACGGACCGCGGTGTCGGGCAATCCGGACAGCTTGAAGACGTCGTTCTGACGCCCGACGTGGGCCTGGACCTCGACCGCTCTGACCTCTCCCCCGACGAGCGCCACAGTGCTGGCTATGTTTTGATCGACGGAGGCCCAGGGTTGGCAGTGGACTGGCGCTATACGGGTACGACGAATCAGGAGGATTCCATGGCCGACCTCATCTACGCCATCAACGCATCACTCGACGGCTACATCGCCGACGAGAACGGCAACTTCGACTGGACACAACCATCTGAGGAGGTGCATGCCTTCTTCAACGACCTCCAGCGATCGGTCGGCACCGAGCTTTACGGCCGTCGCATGTATGAGACGATGAGGGTGTGGGACACACTTCTCCTCGACGACCTGTCCGAGGTTGAACGCGAGTTCGCCGAGGCGTGGCGGGCAACCGACAAGATCGTCTACTCATCCACCCTGGACACCGTGCCGGAACCGCGGACCCGACTGGAGCGGACCTTCGACCCCGAAGTGGTACAAGCGATGAAAGACGACTCCGACGCAGACCTGTCCATCGCTGGCCCGGGCCTAGCAGCCGAGGCCATCCGGGCAGGTCTGGTCGACCGGTATCAGCTGCTCGTGGTCCCGACGATCGTCGGTGGAGGCACCCCTGCCCTCCCCGACGCGGTCAGGGTCGACCTCGCTCTCAACACGACACGTCGTTTCGACGACGGCTCCGTCCTGCTCGACTACCGCCTCCGAAGAACCTGAAGGACCGTGGCAACACGCGGACCGCTTGATCGTGGGCCTGGGCCTCGACCGCTCGGACCTCACCTCCGACGAGCGCCACTGTGCTCGCTATGTTCTTACCAGGGTGACCAGACGGGGAGAAACATGCTTTGACGTGGGCGTTTTATCCCAACCGCTCGTTTGGTATCCGGCCTGCCAGCAACGATCGCGGGCATGGCCTCCAATCAGTAGACCGCTCTAGAACTTGGTAAACCTGGGAGAGACAGCCGGTATTACTCGGCGAATATCTGCTGGGGCCACGTTGACGAAAACAACCCGCAAAGAATATCGGACAACGGTATGGAATCTGTCTCTGGGGGTCGGTAGCGTAGCGAACATATGTTCGATAGCTCGGGAAGCCACGAAGAAAGCACGGGGGCGGCGTCCGTGGCCACCGTTCCGGAATCGGTCAGATTTGATCGACTGCCCGAGGGCCTCGCAGAGATGGAACCCGGAGGCTAGGTTCGGTTCTTGCTTCCGTGAACCGGGAGCGATTGAACGGAGCAGACCGGGTCGTCGTGATGCAGGCCTGGAACCGGCAGGTCGCCCATGCCCAGGCCGAGCTCTACGCCTCGATGACCGCTGTTGCCGATGCCGAAGCCGAGGCATTCCCCGACGATGACCCGTTCAACATCAATGATGTTGCGGCCTCGGAGATCCGGGCCGCCCTCACCCTGACTCGTCACAGCGCCGACTATCACCTCGGGTTCGCTGAGCAACTGGTCGAAAGCTACCCCGAGTTGTGGAAGGCTCTGCATTGCGGACGTGTCGACCTGCCCAAGACACGGGTGATCATCAACCAGACCAGTCACCTCGACCGGGAGCTCGTCCAGGAGATCACAAAGACCGCGCTGGAGCGGGCACACCGCCAGACCACCGGACAGCTTCGATCCCGGCTCCAGAAGCTGGTGATCGAAGTCGATCCGGATTCAGCGCGGGCTCGCTATGAGGAAGGTGTCGCCCAGCGTCGGGTGACGGCGGAGGCGACCGAATCGGGGACCGCCAATGTCTTCGGGCTCGACCTTCCGGTCGCCGACGGCAACTCCGCCATGCGTCGCATCAATCGTCTCGCCCGCGACCTCAAGACGGCAGGCGATACCAGGACCATGGATCAGATCCGGGCCGACATCTTCCTCGACCTTCTCAACGGACGTGACAAACAGCTGAATGAAGGTGGCCGCGCAGTGGTCGACATCAGGGTCGACCTCACGACCCTCGCCGAGCTTGACGACAATCCGGCCGAGATCCCCGGCTGGGGACCTGTCATCGCCGACATCGCCCGTCAGACCGTCACCGAGCAGGATGATGCCGAGTGGCGGGTGACGGTCACCGACCCCGTCAACGGGCAGGTCGTCCACACCGGGACCACCCGTCGCCGACCGACAACCGCACAGAGACGACGCATCGAGGCCCGATACCTGGCATGGGTCTTTCCCGGATGCAGGATGCCGGCCCGCGACTCGGACATCGACCACAGACGGGCTCGGATCGACGGCGGACCCACTGAGGACATCAACCTGGCGCCCCTCTGCCGACGCGACCACCGGCTCAAGCACAACGGGTGGCACGTGGAGATGGTGATCGCGGGGGTCTTCGTCTGGACCAGCCCGCTCGGTCTCATCTACATCGTCGAATCGCTTCCTTCCTAAACACCATCGCGTCTCACTGAACGGGTCACCCTTGCCGAATGCAAGGACCTTCTTGGGCGACACGGCGGCCAGGTGGGGCCTCGACTAGCCTCGATGGAGCCCATCCAGGCAAGCACTCCATGTCGGACGAACGTAAACAAGTGGCGCGGGTTCCTCCTCGATGGTTTGTTCGCCTCGCCTGGTCCACCCACCGCGGCCTGTACCGTGCCAGCGGTGGCCGAATCGGACTGTGGCGTCCGAAGGCCAACAAATGGGGCACGATGCGTCTCACCACCACCGGGCGTCGCACCGGCCAGGAACGGAGCGTGATCCTCGGGTACATCGAGGACGGTCCGAACCTGATCACAATGGCGATGAACGGCTGGGCCGATGGGGAGCCGGCATGGTGGCTCAACCTCCAAGCGCTACCCACGACCAGCGTCGACCTCGGCGACGGCCGAAGAACGGTAAGGGGACGGGCCGCAGAGGGAGAGGAACGGGCGCGGCTGTGGGCCAGGTGGCGTGAAATCGACTCGAAACTGGACGGCTATGCGGCGCTCCGGTCCGGGGAGACCGCAGTTGTCATACTCGAGCCTTGGTCCGACCCTATCCCCTGATCCCTGGCCCCGACAGGTCCGACCGACTCACCAACTGGTGGCGATGTACTTGAGTTCCAGGAACTCCTCGATGCCTTCGTGGCTGCCCTCGCGGCCGATGCCGGACTGCTTGACCCCGCCGAAGGGAGCGGCCGGGTCGGAGACGAGGCCGCGGTTGAG
>CAZRID010000001.1:0-39642 GCA_964600055.1 uncultured Acidimicrobiaceae bacterium | reverse complement strand
TCACGACCTCTTGCTCCGGGGGAGAGACTTGAACTCTCAACCTATGGATTAACAGTCCACCGCTCTGCCAATTGAGCTACCCCGGAATAGGTTCGTCAGCGTACCGGCTCTTCTGTCGCCCATAGGCGTAGTACTCGAGCGGGATCCGCTGGATCTCCGAGATAGCCATAAGGATCTCGAGGGTGATCCGCTTGCGGCCAGCCACAAGCTCGTTGACCATCGTCTCCGTCCAACGCTTGCCGAGTGTCTTCTCTAGTTCGACGGCGAGGTCAGCGCGGCTCTGCCCACGTCGTGTCATTGCCATTCGAAGCCCCAGTACCGGTGTCCATTCCTTTTCCGCCATGCCGTGAGGCTAGGCCATTCCGATAACAAGAATCAAGGTGTCCCGCGGATTTCTTGGTGAATGCTTGACACTGTTTGGTGAAAATGCCAAGCTATTGGAATGGCTGCCAAACTCCAGCAGATGGTCGAGCGGATCCTCGCTGACAAGGGGTGCGACGATCTCCGAACTCTCCTAACCAGCAGCCGCCACGCCGGCAAGTCCTTCGAGACGATATCGATGGAGCTTCACCACCTAACCGGTGGACTCGTGACGGTCACGGCCAGCACCATCAGTGCTTGGTGCCGAGCCCTCGATCCAGCCAGCGAGGGTGCGGCCTGATGGTCACGTCTTCGAGGTTGTGGACGGCGATCGTTTTGGTCTGCCTCCTGGCGGCGGTCTATTCGGCTGGTCGCCTGGTCGGGATCCGGGAGACACACGCCGAGTACACCGTCTTCCTCACCTCGGTTGAAAGTCAACTCGACATCCTGATCGAACGTGACCAGGTGTGTCTCGGGTCGGCGATCGTCACCGACAGCACCTCGACCACCATCCTCGCCGAGGCGACCTGCTGATGGAGCAATGGTCGAATCTTCGCGGTCCTGGCCGTGACACTGTTGGCGGTCCCAGCGACCCGTTCGGTCCTCCTTTGGTTGGGTCCGACGATCCATTCGGCCCCAGCAGGCCACGGGTTCCGGAGAGTCAGCCCGATCCGCTTCTGATCACCCACCTCGAGGCCGGCGGGTCCGGTCCACACGACGACGCCGAGTGTGGCGCGGCGTCGGCGGTGCGGTTCATGGTTACCGGCGGTTTGGCCCTGGCAGCCGGTGTGCTGCTAGGGCTCTTCTCGTTTTGGAAGCTGGTCGGTTTCGGGTGGCTGGCATGAAAGTCACCGTCCCCCTCTTCGTCATGTGGGTCGTGTTCTTCGCGGTCATGGCATGGGTGTTGTTGGACACTCCGACCTCTACCGGCGAGCTGACCGATAACTGGCTAGCCGGGTGGTCGACCCTGGCCGGACTGGACTTGTGATGTCAGCTGTTGCTCTCACCGCGGTCCTCGCCTTCCCTCCGCTGGTGGCGCATACCGACGTCGAGCTCGCAGTGTGGGAAGCGGACTGGCACCACCGGGTCGAAGCTCAAGGGTTCACACCGTTCGACCCTCCAGCCCAGCTGATGGCCGAGTACGCCGGGATGAAGTTCCGCCACCGCCCGGCGCGGATGGTTCCAAGTCCGGTGACATCGGCGTTGAGGATTACAGGCAGCCCAACGCCGATGTCCGCCGGAGTCGAACAGTGGCGGCCGCTGGTCGCCCACTACTGGCCAGCCGACCAGGTCGACCTCATGCTCAAAGTCATCGACTGCGAATCGGGCGGAGTTCCATCAGTGCCAAACCGTCACGGCTCCGGAGCTCTCGGCCTCTTCCAAATCATGCCGCTCTGGCAGAAGGGCTGGCCTGGTGATTACACCGACCCGTGGACCAACGCCGCTGTCGCCTACCAGATCTGGCTCACCCAGGGTTTGGGCGCCTGGCGGTCCTCGAGGGGATGTTGGGGATGAGCCACCACACCACCCCCACGGTCCCAAACGCCGCCGGTCAAGTTTCCCCTGCGTCCGCCCGGCCCCCACTCCCACTCCGGCGGGCGGATGCAGGGGGAAGCCTTTCCCGATCGTCGACCCGGCCGGGGTGTCCCCATTGGGGTTACGCCAAAGCGTTCCGTAAGCACCCGGTGTCGAGGCTGATGGTCTGCGAGAAGTGCCTGTGACCGTTTCCCCTTCCCGTCGTCGAGGTTCGGAGGTGGAGCCAACCTCCGCCTCCGGAGGCGTCTCGCCGGCGGCCCCGGCCCGTCCAAATCCTGCCCACTCGCCCTCCTGGTGGCGACGGATTGCGGATACCCCCCAACGGGCGGGCCGGCTCCTTTTCAAAGCAGCGACAGAGGTACCTACGTGGAAGGTGGGCTAGTGGATCAGATGAGAACCCGTCACCTGGCGGCGGCCGGCTATCGCCGCCGGCGGTCGCCGTGGAAGAAGTTCGGCGTGGGAGCGACCGGAGGAGCGGCGATATTCGCCGGAGTGCTGGCGATCTCCGTGGGCTGTTGGGGGATCGTCGAAATGATCAGGTACTTCGACGTCTCCCTCCGCGACCTGGCCGCATGGGGCCTGGCCGGTTCCGCCCTTGCCGGCGGAGCCATGCGGATCACAGACGAGGAGAAAAGATAATGGAGTCACCCAAGCCCAAGTACACCGCCGCCGAAGACATCGGCCCCAGCGGCCCGATCGGCCCCGGCCACCTCGAGGTCCCGCCCGGAAACGGCGTCACGGTCGACCTCTCCGACCCCTGGCATTGGCCAGCACTTCCGCAGCTCCCGGAGCTGCCAACGATCGACCTCAACACCTCCCCTCCCCCACCGCGGATGCCGCTACATGTCGTTTGCGCCTCCCGCGACGGATCCGCCGGCGGCGCCTCTGAGTTCTACTCGGTCAGTTGCAGCTGCGGATGGGAAGGCCGCCAACTCGCCGACTCACCCGACCATGAGGACGCCACCATCGACCTCTTGGCCCAAGAGTGGCGGGCCCACGTCCGCCTCTCCGAAAGGGTCTACCGACGCTCCAAAAAGTTCATCCTCCAGGTGGTCAACTCATGAGCTCAACCCTCCCCGGTATCAACCTGACCGCGGTCCCAGGGTGGGTGTGGCTCATCGTCGGCGTCGTGTGCGCCGCGCTCGCTTTCTATGGATTGGCGATGACCGCCGGCGACGTCGAAGAGGACGACTGACCCATCGTGACTCTGACCGCCACTTCCCCACTCGAGTCCCTCGTCGACGACGTCGCCCTCGAATGCCAAGTCTTCCCCGATCGGATCCGTTCCGGCCATCGCTGCGCGGCCGCGGTGAAAGGCCGCCGGCTGGTGGCGTTCATCGCCCGCCGAGATCTCGGCCTCCGATCGGTGGAGATCGCAGCGGCGATCGGTGTCCATTCCGGTTCGGTCGATCGCCATATCCGTGACGCCGAGAAAGAGGCACGGTCCGACGTGTTCTTCTCGGCTCTGCTCTACAGCTTGAGGAGAACCCGATGAATGAAGTAGGTCCGGCGGGACATTTGCATGGTCGGGAGAGACGGGGTGGCAGCGTGACCGAGGTCCTCTCCCTCCCGATCGGCAAAGTCGATCCCGATCCGGACAATCCCCGCTCAAACCTGGGCGACCTCCGCGAGCTGGCCGCTTCGATCGTCGAACATGGCGTCCTCGAACCGGTCCTAGTCCGTGAACATCCCTCGAGGAAGGGGCGATGGTTGATCGTGGCCGGCCACCGTCGTCACGCCGCGGCTGCCAAGGCCGGCTCGAAGACCATCCCCGCCCTCGTCACTGTCCTCGACGCGACCGAGGCGGCGATCCTCCAGCTGGTCGAGAACCTCCAACGTGAGGACCTGTCCCCGGTCGACGAGGCCAACGCTTTCAAACGGCTGCTCGATCTCGGCCTCAAACAGGTCGACATCGCCCGCCGGGTTTCCCGCACCAAGTCGCACGTGTCGAAGCGGCTGACGCTTCTCGACCTTCCCAAGCAGGCGCTCGACCTGGTCGCCAAAGGGTCCCTCCGCCTCGACGACGCCTACCAGTTGGCGGCCACGTTGAAGATCGAGGGCGTCGACCGCGAGGGTCTGCTCGAGACCATCGCCGACACCGTCACCGCCATGGCCGAAGAGGACTTCGGTTCGCTGGCCCATGAGATCCGCCAGGAGGCAGAGCTCGCCGGTCACCGACTCGCCGAGTCCCGCTTCGCCGCGGAGATGACCGCCCTCGGCTACTCCCGGTTGAGCGACATCGACCGCCAGATCGGTGGTCTGGCCCGAGTCGACCGGTGGGGTTTGCAGGTCGACGTCGAGGCTCACAAGACCGAACCCTGCGCCCGTTTCGATGTCACCTTCCACTGGGCCAACAACAAGCAGCGGGTCTGCGAGCCCCGCTGGTGGTGTGTCGAACCGAACCGGCACAACGCCTCCGGACCCTCACAGGTAAAACTAGCCGCCGGCCAAGACGTCTCCGCCGACGACGGCCACCGTCGAAACGCCGCGGACAGAGCCCGGGAAAAAGCCAAAGCCATCCGGCTCGAGCAGGCCGCCGCTGCCCTGGTCACGGTCGACCATCCCGAGCTGGTCTACCACCAGGCGGTCCTCCTCCTGATCGACACGATGAACTCGGTCCAGCTGACCACCGCCAACGACCTCCTCAGCGCCACCCCGTTCTCCAAGCTTCACCGCAAGCTCAACCAGTCGGCCGGCCACAAGATCCGCAAGGCCGCCCTGCTCGACCTGTTCCCCATCGACCCACCACGAGTCGCCCTGGCAGCGGCGGTCGCTTTCGCGGAATCGTTCGAGTACTCGTGGCGGGATTCCAAAACCGACTTCCGATACCAGTTCCTCGACCTCCTCGCCCGCCACGGCCAAGGCCTCCTCGAGGGAGACCCCGATCGTGAACTCGAGGCGGTCCCGGCCTGATGTACACGCATCCGGATCGGATCACGGTGCTGGTGTCGAAGGCGACCGAGTTGATGATCGACGACGAGTCCCTTTTCGCCGGCGAGTCTGTTCTCCATTCGCCGCCCCTCGTCCAGCTGGCCTCACTGTCGGAGCATGTCGGCAAGTTCGCCATCGCGGCCCGGTTCCCCGGCCTCGGTTACAACGTCCACGACGAAGCGGTGCGGATCCTGGCGGCGGCGTTGGCTATCGCCATCTCGACCGATCCCACCCCGAAGCCGTATGACCCGGCCGGAGATCCGGAGGGGGTGCCGGTATGAGTCTCCCCAGCTTCCACGGCTGCCCGGCTCCGCGTTGCAAGGCCAAGGTTCCCCGTCACCGTTTGGCGTGCCGTAAGCATTGGTTCCAACTGCCGGCCGATCTCCGTGATGCGATCTGGCAGGCGTGGCGGGCGGAGGAGCTGGGCCTCCACGCTTTGCTGATCGCCAGGGCCCGCCACCTTTGGGGTGCGTCGGCCGCGGTCCGGGTCAAGCTGATCGCCGCCGGCACCTATATGCCGGGTAGTGAAGTCGAATGACTTGGCAGCCCCACCTCGAGCGGACGGTGAAGGCGACGTCGTTGACGGTGTCGACTCTCCGATCCGCCCACTCACATGAGTCGGCGCACGAGGTCACCCTGGCCGGTCGAACCTTGCGGGTCTTACCCGACGGCCACACCTCCGCCAAGAAACGCTCCTACACGATTACTGAGGTTGCTACAGCGACCGTGATGCTGTCCGAGGAGCAGATTCTCTGCCAGCTGGTCGGTGCGCTGGTCATGTCGGGTGCCACTGCCCTCGAGCTCGACGGCCAGGCGCTGATGCCGGCGAGCGACCGGCGGGGACAGTGGCGGGTGGTGCTCAACGACGACGGGACCGTCGCCGCCGCCTACCTGGGAGAACCATCTTGAGCATCCGCCTCATGTCGAAAGTGTGGGAGATGGATGGCCTCCCCGGCCATCTCAAATTGCTCCTCCTCCGACTCGCCGACCATGCCAACGACGACGGCCGCTGCCATCCCGGCCAAGCGTCACTCGCCCGGGCGGTGTCCGGGGCTGAACGGACGGTCCGCCACCACCTTGAGACGCTCCGCCGGCTCGGTCTGGTCGACGTCGCCGCCCGCCGCCGGCAAGCCTCCCAGGAGTATCAACTCCGGATCCCCGAAGCTTCCCATGCGATCAGCTGGCCCAGCCTGATCGAAGCTATCAACTCCGACGACGAGCTCGTCATCGACCTCACCGATCAAGACCGGCAACCCATTGCCGGTCTTAACCCGGCCACCGGATCGGAACCATCCGAGTCCTCGATCGGGCCCGAAACCGGCCAAGACCGGCAACCCATTGCCGCTCAAGGGCAGTCCGCGAAAGTGGTTGTAGTTCCCGGCCAAGACCGGCAACCCATTGCCGGTCTTAACGCGAATCAAGACCGGCAACCAGACGTCGTTAAGACCGGCAACCCATTGCCGGTCTCTAAAGGGAACCATCAAGAACCACCATTAGTTCTCCCTACGGTCGAACGCGAAACCGCTCCGCAACCGAGACCGGCCGACCCGATCTGGGACGCCCTCATCGAAGCCGGATATCCGCAACCGACCAACGGCTCCGAACGGGGCAAATGGAACCGGGCGGCCAAACTCCTCCGAGAGTCCAAAGCCACCCCCACCGAAGTCCTTCGCCGATCGAAGATCTACCGCCGCACCTGGGTCGAACCGAAACGCCTCGAGTACACCCCACTCGGCCTCGCCTCCAACTGGGCCCGGTTCAACCTCGACCGAACCTCCCCAGTCACCCCGATCGGCGGCCCACCCTGCGGCCAATGCGGCGGCCGCGGACTCATCGCCCACACCCCAACCGGCACCGCGGTCCCAGTCGACCATGGCGACGCCGGCGAAGAGACCTATCCGTGTCCGAGCTGCAAGCCGGCCGCCTCGAAAGCCGGTGTGGCATGAGCCGGATCCCGATCTCCGAGTTGCGGTTCGATCCGGGCCCAGATGAGGACCTGGTGCTACCGGAGCGCAGCCCTGCCCGCAAGACTCTCGACCGGGCCATGCTCGAGGGCGAGCTCCAGACCGCCGTCATCGACTACGCCCACCTCCGCGGCTGGCTGGCGATGCACACCCGGCCGGCCTGGACCAAGGGCCACATGGCCACCCCGATCCAGGGCGACCCCGGCTTCCCCGACGTCGTCTTCGCCCGCCGAGGCATGGTCCTGTTCGTCGAGTTCAAATCGGAGAAGGGGAGCCTGACCCGCGACCAGGAGAAGTGGCAGCTGGCCCTCCCCAACTCGTGGTATCTGTGGCGGCCGTCGGACTGGTCATCCGGGGTGATCCGCCAGGTGCTGACGTGATGAAAGTCTGGCTCTGCATCGAACCGAGCATGGATGGGCCTCGCATCTCGAACCTTCCCGGCGGACCCAACCATTGCTACATCACTGGTCGGCCGAAACATCGTCCCGACTGCGGTTGGAAGCTTCTCGTGTCCGTCGACACGTCGTCTAAGGCCCGAGCAACGGAGGCATTCGTTGCCAAGCTGAAAGTGCGAAGCCGGCTCGCCGATGAGACAGGTTCCACCTTCTGGGTCGATCCTCAATTCGTCGTCGAGGACCTCCTCGAGGCTCTCGCTCAGATTGCGGAGCCGGTATGAGCGCCTGCCGGCCCGACGAGTGGGTCGACATCGTCGACTGGATCGTCGACCGTTGGCCCCGCTCCCGCGAATGGGCCACCCCCAAACCGAAAACCGGCGAGCCGGCCCCACCGTCCCGAGCCGAAGTGCTCTACCCCGACTTCGAACGGATCCCCGCCAAAGCGATCTGGCAGGCGGCCCGCGTCTGGTACGACGAAGGCAAAGGCCGGCCTCCACACGCCGACGAGCTCCGAGCCGCCGCTAAAACCGCCGCCAAAAAGAACATCCCCGACGACGTCGACCCGACCGACCCCACCTGGTGCCCCCACATTTGGCAACCATGGCCAGCCGAAGGCGGATACCAAACCCGGATCTGCGTCAAATGCGGCACCGAACAAACCGTCGTCCTCGACCAGGCTTCACCCGAATCCGAAGACGAAACCGTGGACGTCTTCTAATGACCGCCGCGGTCCCAGCCCGCTCCTGCTACTGGTGTGGTGAGCCTCAAGTCAAGGTCGGTTCGGTCATCCACCAGATCCTCGACCTGCTGCTCTCCGACACCGGCACCGCCTGGACTCCCCGTCAGGTCGCCGACCGGCTCGACGTCGGCCTTGGCACTGTCCGCGGAGAGCTCCACCGCCTCGCCAAAGCCGACGTCATCCGCAAACGGGTCCACCAAACCCATCTCGGTCCCCGCACCCGCTTCTGGGCTGACCGCAAACCGTCGGACCGGTCCTGGCCTCCGACCCTCATCTCCGGCTACCAATGTTCATGCGGCGAGTTCCTCTCCAACCCCAACGGCCACCCCCTCCGGATCGTGTTGGACGCCCACCGCCAGGCCCACCTCTACGGGACCCGGCCATGAGGTTTCCGCCGGAAACCGACCTCCGCCGTATCGGGCTCATCTCCAACGCTCTCAAAGCCCTGGTCGGAAACTCTGAGCTCCACGTGCTGGATCCGTACCTGGTCGAGATCGCCCGCACCCTCCCCGACCCTGATCTGACCGACCCCGAAACGTTCAGCGTCGCCGCCCACGCCATGTGGTCCGACGTCGTCTACGGACTCCTCGCAGTAGCCAAAAGTGTCGTCCCCACCACCGGCCGGAACTGGCAGGCGTTCTTCCCGGCCGACGTCGACCAGACCGAAGGTGGCCACCTCGCCGCCGCCCTCGTCACCGGCTGGCTCAACGGCGACGCCGCCGCCGTCACCTACCTGTGGCGCCACGCCGAACCGGAAGCCGACATCGCCGCGGTCCGTACCCTTTTCCCGATCGTCGCCGCTCTCATCCGCCGGTTCCAACCGTGAACCATTGCCGCGGCTGCAACGCCGAAATCGTCTGGGCCCGGTCGAAGAACACCGACCGGCCCATCCCCCTCCACGCCGCCAGCAAAGAGAAGCGGGCCGCGGTCGTCTCGATGGACGAAGCCGGCGAGCCCCAGGTCCGGATCGTCGACACCTACCTCCCCCACCACGCCGTCTGTCCCAAAGCCGACGACTACCGCAAACAGAGGACCCACTCGTGACCGCGATCGTCGGAGTCGTCAACGACGGCGACGTCTGGCTCGGAGGCGATGCTTGTGGCGCCTCTCCCAACTGGCGGGCCGCTCTCAAGACCCCCAAGCTGGTCGAGCTCCACACCGGATCCGGGACTCTGGTTCTGGGTTACACCACCAGCTTCCGATTCGGCCAGATCCTCCAATATCGGACCGAACCTCCGTACGACGTCCGCAAGGACGCCGAGGAGTACCTGGTCAAAGAGTTCGTCCCGACGGTGCGTAACGCCCTCCAGTCGGAGGGATGGTTGAAGAAGGAAAACGATCGGGAGGAATCAGGGTCAGCGTTGGTCGGCTACCGGAGTCGGCTGTTCGAATTCAGTTCTGACCTCTCCTTCATCGAGACCGAAGTAGGACTCTCCGCTGTCGGATCCGGCTGCGAGTACGCACTCGGCGCGATGCTCTGCGCCTCCAACCAACAATGGGCCGCCATCGCCATCCTCGAGGCCGGCCTCCAAGCCGCCGCCGCGTTCACGCCCGGCGTCATGGCTCCGTTCTTCATCCGCAAGGTGGGATTCGACGTCGTGCGAGTCGTTGACAGCACCGGCCAGGTCCACGCCGAGATCCGAGGCCAGGCCAACCCGCCGCGGGTCGCCTGGAAGCGGTCCCGATGACGATGCCTGATCCCGATGGTCCCGATCCGTCCCCGTACCAGTCCCGTCTGCCCTGGCTGAACCGTCTCGGCAAGTGGCGGGTGTTGCTGGCCGGCTGGCAACTCGGTACCCGTGCCAAGGGCGACCCGGAAGGCGACGCCGTCCGCAACCACCGCGAATTGACCCTGATCCTCCGAGCCGAATCGTCTGCCCTCATCCAACTCCTCATCGCCAAAGGTGTCTTCACCGGCGGCGAATTCTCCAACCAGGTCGAACAGGAAGCCCGCCTCCTCTGCGAAGCCCTCGCCCAAAGGTTCCCCGGGATCATCGCCACCGACGACGGACTCCTTTTCGACCTTAGAGCCGCCGAGACGATGAAAGGGTGGCGGCCATGAGCTGGATCCAGTTGAGCGCAAGCCAACCAACAGCCCGCAAAGACCACCAGTGCCAACTGTGCGAATGGCCGATCCCTGCCGGCACCATCTACATCAAGTCAGTCGGCATCTTCGAAGACGACATGTGGACCTATCGGGCCCATCCGATCTGCCAGGCAGTTCTCGACGTCATCGACGACTTGGGAACGTCTCAAGACGAAGGCACCCCCCTCCCCGGCGGTTTCCGCCAACTCCTCGCCCATGTCATCACCCTCGAGATGGTCCCCCGCCAACCCCCGCCCGGATTCAAAGCCGATCTCAAGATGCCTCCAGGCGAGTTCACCTGGGACAGCTGGGATCACCTCCTCGAGGACTGCCTCGTATGCCCCGACGGTGGCCAGGCCATCCCATGAGACCAATCCCTATCTCTGCCGGACTCCTCGCCCAATTCGGACCCGAAGCCACACGCGCCATCTGGACAGCGCCCAACGGTGACCTCAACGACCCGGTGATCCCCCCAGCCGAAGCCGTCACCTACCAGGTCCACCCCACCGGCTCCGCGGAAGGCACCCTCTGGCCGGTTACCTCCGTCGTCCTCACCCTCGAGGAAGGCGACCTCGAAAAACTCCAAGCCGGAGGTCTCATCGTCCTCGGCTTCCCAGGCACCCGACTCCCCGTCTTCATGCTCCCCGAGGTAATCGATGGCAACTGAACCCGACGAGGGCCTCCACGCCACCATCGACGACGACGTCACCGACCGCCGGCCATGCACCCAATGCGGCGAGCTCGCCACCATCCGCATCTCCATCCAAGAAGAAGGAGCGGTCCCAGTTTTCGTCTGTTGGGACTGTGTCGATGGCTAGGCAACATCTCACCGATAAGCGAGGGCCTCGCATCGCCGAGCTGGAGCGGAAACTCGCCCAGGCCGAGAAAACGATCCGGGCTCACGTCGGCACCGCTGAGGAGCTCCGCAAACAGATCGGATGGGTCCGCGACCTGACACCGGACCATCAGTCGATCGTCCGTGAGTTCCTCTTCCAGGTCGACGCCACCGCTCTCCTGTCGGATGCGAATCAGGCGATCCGGACTGACAAGCCGAAGATCACCGGCGGGGGGGAGCCCCCGATGTTCGACCCGACCCCCGTCTACGCCCACAACTTCCTCGAGGGGGTGATGGACCATTTGCACAAGCTGACCGGCGAGGTCGCCACGTTCAACCGGACCACCCCCGAGGTGCGATCGACGAGACGCTCATGCCGGCAGTGTCATCAACCGCTCGGGATCCTCCTCGAACGTTATTGCACGTGGTGCGGGTTCAAGCTCCGGGCCGGCGACGGTGAGGCCGCATAGCATGCGATGGTTGCAAGGACCTCGATTCAACTTCGATCGTATATGACTGACCCAGCCCCAAAGCCTGAAAGAGAAGGGAGCCCGAAGTGAGAGTTGCGACAGTTCAAGAGGCGATCGAAGGCGCACCATCCATCATCTATCCAGACGGTGAGGGCGGAGCGATCTTTCAGGGCCGAAACTGGGACGACGAATGAGCGAGCGCATCCCGTACTACTTGGACGGAGAATCGCTAGGAACATGCCTTCCCGTCAATGCCCACAAGTTCGAGGTTTGGTTGGAGTGGGAAGGCGCGAGGGGCCATGTTGTCTGCCCCGACGAGTTGGGCTGCACGATCGAGAGCAGCGGTAAGCGCCCAGGTTGCTGGCTTGCTGACTGGTGGGACGAGGTCGGGTGGGAGATGTACGGACTCATCGGTGAGTCGCTGCTAGTTGCCACGCTGCCGCTTGAAGGTAATGCCACTGACGACGGCCCGATAATTTGGGCCGTGACTCCCCCTGGTGGTCATCCCGTAGAACCCACTGCATCCTTTTCGCGGGCGACGAGGTTGGACAGGGCAGACACGCCGAATGCGGCTGGCGTTTCCTTATCCCCCTCTCAGCCCCAAAGCCTGAAAGAGAAGGTGAAACGTGAGTGACGAGATTGCAACCGATGTCGTGACCCACATGTGCCCACCGATCGGAAGCCACCTGATGCCGTGCTGCGGTATCCCGATTGGGGAACGTCTAGGCGACCGGGTGACCCTCGACCTGGAGCTGGTTAGCTGCTGGTTCCGACACGACCTCGCCGCCGCCGAAGCCGATCTGAAGGCTGGCCGGGTCAAGACACTCGAACAGCTGCAAACCGCGCATTGCTCGAAAACACACTGTCGGAACTAAATCCACAAATCCTTGACAGACGGTGTCTATGGTCCCGGTTATTGGAGTGAGCCGACCTCCCCCACGAGGTACTGGCCCCCAAACCTCCCACAGCGGCGCAGAGCAGCCCGGCCGTGCTCACCTGCCTCATACAGGACGGTATAAGTGACTCAGTCGCGTCCTAACCCGTCACTACGATTCTCGGGATGTCGGGTCGTAGCGTTTTGGCGATTGCGTGGAGGTGGCTCGGCAACATTTCGACCCTCCATTTCGTGTGGTGGGGTCTCGGCGTGAGCAGCGTCGCCTCGTTTGTGCTGCGCACTCTTACAGACCTTCCGGGTCTCTGGATCGCGGTCCTTGGGATCGGGGTTTTTTCGCTTGTCCTGGCTGCGCTTGGAACGTGGCGTCCGCAATTGCTCGCCGTAGCGCCTAGTTCCTCACCCCCCGCCTCCGACTTCGGTGAATTGCCTATCGCCACCGACGAGGAGTTAGCTGCTCAGGTCATCAATCATCGACGGATCAACGTGGTCGATATGGTGCGCGTCGGGACGCCGATCATCAGCAACAAGATATTTCAGGACTGTCGGATTGTGGGTCCGGCTGTGTTGACCCCGACCAGTCCACCGGGTCCGCACTTCGACGGAACGGTCACCTTTACCTCTCCGATAGTCACGGTCGTGTTCGGTCTAGAACCCCAACCTACGGCGGGCGTCATCGGAATGGTGGGGGTCGTATTTCGGCGTTGCACATTCGAACGCGTAGGGTTCGCGGTTCCTCCCGTTATGGTCGAACACTGGCGCCGAACCCTGACGGAGGCGATTTCTGGGATGCCTATGGGTGGAATCGCACCTCAGGACACAAGTTCCTGATATGTCAACACTTCGCTTTGACACAGACGTTGCAAGGTGTCACGGAACCGGAACGTGTTGTCCCGATTGTTGAATCGGAATGCGAACTCATCCAGGTACCTGACTCCGCCCGCTTCCCGAAGTGCCAGCGCCTCCGATGGGCTCACCACACAAAACCGAAAGGGCGGTCCCAGTCATGAGCGGAACCACTTCGGATCCCACCGACCCGAGACTGTCTCGAGGCACCGACACCGAGCCACGACCACAGGCCGAGGTCTACCTGGTGCTGAGCGACGAAGAGCGGTCCCGAGGCTTCATCCGCCCAGTGCGCAAGACCTACATCCACAACCTCTGCGGTGCTGCCACCTCGATGGGCCAGGCACTCGCTGAGACCTATGCGGCCCAACCCACGTTCTACGGAGCTACCTACTGCGTCAAGTGTGGACTCCATGCGGGCGTCGCCGAGTTCAAGTGGGAAGACGGATCGGTCGTCGGATCGTGACCAGGTTCCGTGTTGAGGTCTATCGCAGCGTCAAGACCCGCGAGTACTGGTCGAGGATCCGAGGAGCCAATGGCCGGATCCTCTACACCTCGGAGATGTACAAAACCAAGCGCGCAGCGGTGGCTACTGCCCGCCTGGTTGCGGCTGCCTTCCGTGTCGAGGTCGATGACAAGACGAAAGTTTCCGCCGGAAACTGATGGGCACGTCAGGTTGGGATCTGAACGGAGCTTGGGGAACTGAGTACGACAACCTCCCGCCCATGCGTGGTGCGTGCGACCGAGTCGGATGCCGAAGGCTGCACTTCTGGCTAAGGCTCTTGCGGTTGATGCGACGACCAGCTTGAGTCTTCGACCCAAGCGTCCATGTGGCGCCAAGCTCGCGAACGGTCGACGGTGCGGCCGCCTCACTCGTAACCGCCCGCCGCGCTGCGACCGCCACGAGACAACGACACCGCGCTCTCGAGCCGATCGTCGACGACGTGCGGAAGCCGTCGTTTCCCACGTCGTTCGACATGGATGGTGGTGCCCTGGTTGGGGTGTGCCGGCGCACACTTCTCGAGATCTCACCGCGGATCACCTTGACTCGATTGCTGCCGGTGGTGATCCGCTCGGCGAGCTCCGGGTCCTTTGCCGAGCTTGCAACGCTCGCCGGTCTGGGTAGCCCTTCGAGGAAGGGGTAGGGGGGGGTCGATTCCTCTCGACTCGAGTCCAATAGGCCCGATCTGGTTCATAAGCCGCGAGCCGCCGCGAAATCCACAGCATTGCGCTCCAGGGAGGTGGAAAAGCATGGCAAGCCCTGGCCGAAAGCCAAAACATCCCCATTTGAAGCTGATCCTCGGCAATCCTGGCAAGCGCCCGATCCCCGAGACGATTCCGGTGGTGGCGGTCGCCTCTATCTCCGACATCCGCGAGCCGGACTGGAAGGAGTGGTTCCCTCCCCCGATCAAGCCGGCGATGGCGTCCTACCCCGAGCTCTTCGACGAAGGCGACGACGAGAAGTCGGTCACCAACCGGGTGGCGGCCGAACGTAGGTACAACTGGGCCCACGAGTCGTGGACGGGGAAGAGCCGCGAGCTGACCCGCACCCGGAAGATTGCATCGCATGAGTGGCGGCGGATCGCACCCGAGCTGATCCGCTACAAGCTTTTGACGGTCCTCGACCTCGGTGCCTTGGCCGACTACTGCGTCTGCGTCGCCCGGATCGATCAATGTGAGCGGGCCCTTTCGGTGGAAGGGCTCACCATCGCCGGCGAGCGGGGGATCGTCCGCCATCCGATCGCCACCGTTCTCAACCAGTATCGGACGGCGGTCAAGGTCTACGCCTCCGAGTTCGGCCTCGGCCTCTCGAGCCGTGGCCGGCTCAAGCTCCCGGTGACTGCGGACAATGAGCCCGGCGCAGACCTCCTCGACTAACTGGTACTTCGATCAGCCCACCGCCGGCGACGCCTGCAGATTCTTCGACCAGGTCCTCGTCCACGTAAAGGGTCACCTGGCCGGAAAGCCCTTCCGTCTGTTGCCGTGGCAGCGTCTCCACGTCTCCCAGATCCTCGGACGGATCCGCAACGAGGACGGCCTCCGTGTAGTCCGCACCGTCTGGTGGGAGATGGGCGCCAAGCAAGGCAAGTCCCCGATCGGTTCCGGACTCGCCCTTCAGGGACTCTTCGCCGATGGCGAGAACGGCGCCGAGGTCTTCTCGGTGGCCAACTCGAAGGGCCAGGCCGCCATCGTCTTCAACGTCGCCGCCGACATGGTCGAAGCATCGCCGCTGCTCAGCCGGCGGGCCAAGGTCTTCCGATCGAGGATCGCCCACCACGGCGTCATCTACGTCCCCAAGACCGAGTCGGTCTACCGGGTGATCTCGGCCGACGTCGGAGTCCAGGACGGCATCAACGCTTCGAGGGTGGTGTTCGACGAGCCGCACCGGGCGAGATCTCGCGACCTGTGGGACCTGATGCAGAAATCGGGCATCGCCCGCCAAGAGCCGATACTGATCGGGATCACCACCGCCGGCATCGACGACCCGGTGCTCCTCGCCAAACAGGAGCACGACTACGCGGTCCAGGTCGCGGCCGGCGTCATCGAAGATCCGACCTACTACCCGGCGCTCTACTTCAACCCGCCCGACGCCGACTGGAAATCGGAGAAGGTGTGGCGGCAAGCCAACCCTGCTTTGGGTACACGGGCGGAGGTCAAAGCCGGCGACGCCATCCTCGCGATCGAGGACTTCCGGGCCCGGATGCCGAAGCTCGAGCAGAGCCCGGCCGAGCTGATCAGCTTCAAACGTCTCAACCTCGGCATGTGGCTCCCTCCTTCCGCCGGCGCCGCCAACAAGCTCCTCGACCTGATGGTGTGGGACAAGTCCGCCGGCATCATCGACGAGAAGAAACTCCGCGGGCGTCAAGCCTGGGGTGGCCTCGACAACGCCTCCACCACCGACCTCGCCGCGCTTCTCCTGGTCTTCAAGAACGAGGCCGGCAAATGCAAGAACTGTCGCAAGCCCAAGAAGGGTGAAGAGCCCAAGGCATGTCTCGACGTGGTCGCCCGGTTCTGGATCCCGGAGGCCAACCTCTCAGACGGTTACGACGGATGGGCCAAACATTTCAAAGAGGCGATGCGGGGCTGGGTCAACTCGAAGCATGTGATCGCCACCCCCGGCGAGATCATCGATGACCGCTTCATAGAGACCGAGATCGACACCCTCCGCCGCACCTTCGACGTAGTCGAGGTGGGCAAGGACCCCTTCCAATCGAAGCAGCTGGGTGTGCTCCTCGACGAAGCCGGCCTCGAGGTTTACGACATTCGTCAGACCGTCAACGAGCTGGGCGATCCCACCGACCGGCTCATCGCCCTGGCCACCTCGGCCCGACTCCACCATGGCGGCAACCCGGTCCTCCGCTGGATGATCGACAACACGATCGCCGAGGTCGACGCCGACGGCAAGAAAAAGCCGAGCCGCAAGAAATCATCAGGGAAGATCGACGGGGTCGTGGCCCTGGTCATGGCCATCGCCGCCGCCTTCCGCGAGCAAGACGAGGAAGACGAGGCCTTCGCCTTCGTCGTGGGAGGAGACGAATGACCGATGCCCTCGAAGCGCTCGGTGTGGCCATGATCGCCGCCGGGATCTACCTGGTGGCCGGCCCCGGCTGGGCTCTCGTCGTCGCCGGTGGTTTGATCCTGGCGATAGCCGAGCTCCGCGGCTGGGCCGTTGGTCAGAGCCCCGAGCTCGAATCTGAATCGGATGAGTCCGAATGAGCGCCTTCGGTCGTATCGCCGCCGCCCGCACCAAGAAAAGGTTCGACCCGCTCTCCCTAGAGGACTTCGGGGCGTTGCTGGCCAGCAACGCCGGCTACGGGCCGACCGCGGCCGGGGTGGCTATGAGCGACCGCCGCGCCCTTGGCATTACCGCCTGGTACTCCGGGATCCGCTACCTCTCCGAGACCGTCGCCTTCCTCCCCTTCGATAGTTTCCGCCGGCTCACTCAGAACGAACGAACCTTCAGCGCCGGTCCGGTCTGGCTCGAACAGCCCGACGAGGGATGGATCCGGCAAAGCCTGTTCGAGTCGTGGATGCTCTCCCTCCTCAACCGCGGCTATTGCGCCGGCTTCAAATTGCGAGACACCTTCGGCCAGGTGATCGGGATGCGGTTCCTCCACCCCGATCGGGTCAAACCGAAGTCCGATGAGAAGACCGGCCTCCGCGTATACGAGGTCAAAGTTTCTGACGGAAACTGGAAGACCTACACCGACCACGACGTCTTCTGGGTTCCGTTCTTGTGCCTCGACGGGATCAACCCGATCAGCCCGATTCAGGCTCACCGTCTCAGTCTCGGCACCGTCGCCGCTGCCGACGAGCTGGCCGCCACCTTCTTCGCCAACGGCACTCACCTCCGCGACTACATCCAACTGACCGCCCCGATCAAAGGCGGCACCGGCACCGGCGACGACGCAGCCAAACGTAAGAGGCTCCAGGAGGAGATGAGCGAGTTCCACAAGGGACTCAAGAAGGCCAATCTCACCCCGGTCCTCTCCGCCGGCGCTACGTACAACACGATCGACCTCAAGGCGGACGATGCCCAGCTTCTCGAGTCCCGCCAGTTCGGGGTCACCGAGGTGGCCCGGATCCTCCGGATCCCACCGCACAAGCTCTACGAGCTGACCAGGTCGACCAACAACAACATCGAACATCAGTCGATCGAATCGGTCACCGACTCGATCCGGCCGTGGTGTCTCCGTCTCGAAGCTTGGATCAACCATCCCGCCAGCGACCTGGTCACCCCCAACACCTTCGGCGAGTTCAACCTCGAAGGCCTCCTCCGCGGCGACATCAAGACCCGCTACGAGGCTTACCACCAGGGCGTCCAGGACGGATGGCTCACCCTCGACGAGCCCCGCCGGCGGGAGAACTACCCACCCCGCGAGGGGATGAACGTGGCCTACCGGCCCGCCAACATGAACGTGGTCGATCCCGACTCCGGAGCGGTGCTCCTGGCCGCCGGCAAGATCACCGTAACCCCCCAGCCCTGAAACCCCCCGGAGGTAATCCCTGTGGAGACTGAGTTCAACCGCGCCTTCGAACTGATCGACCTCCAGGTCCGCACCGACGGGCAGGGCAACCGCCTCGTCGACGCCTACGCCTCGGTCTTCGACGTCGAGTACGAATGTTACGACTGGCAGGACGGCCACTACATGGAGAGCTTCAAGAAGGGCGCCTTCGTCAAGACCCTCCGCGAGCACAACGCCAAAGGGTTCCGCAAGCTCAAGTGCCTCTTCAACCATGGCTGTGACATCCACGGCTGGCCCTCCGATCGGCACTCCCTCCCGATCGGCGCCCCGCTCGAGGTCAAAGAAGACGGCAAAGGTCTGTGGACCTCGACCAGGTTCAACGGGTCCGAGCTCGGCGAGGAAGTCTTCGCCCAGATCGCGGCCGACCCTCCCACCATCGACTCGTACAGCTTCGCGTTCTACCCGATCCAATCGAAGCGGATCGATCCGGCCAAGGAATCTGGCGACCTTCCCAAGATTCATCGTCTCGAGGTCCGCCTCCGCGAGTACGGGCCCTGCATCTTCCCGGCCAACGCCGCCGCCGAAGTCCAAGGCGTCCGCAACATGGCCGACCACCTCAGAAAACTTTCCCCCCAACAGCTCTCCGAGCTGTGGAAGGAAATCGGAATGGCACCACCCGGTGACGGGTCGGACCCTTCCAGGGAACAGACACCACCCGCGCCCGGGCCGGACCTGACCCAACTGGCACTACTGGAACTGGAGCAGCTGGAGCGCGAGCACCAGCTCCTCCTCAAGTAAGGAGAAACGGTGAAGACATTCATCACCCTTCTGGCCTTCTTGGCGTACATCGCCCTGATGGTCACATTGTTCAAGCCCGGGCTCGGAATCGGCCAACGGTTCCAAATGGCCCTCCGCGGCTTCGCCTCGGACATGGGCTACCTCGAGATCGAAACCATCAACCAGGAGCTCGACGCCGCCAAAGAGAAGCGGCGCAAGGCCCACGAATCGATGGGCGAGATCTTCCGAACCGCCAAAGCCGAAGAGCGGGTCCTCACCGAGGACGAGAAGAAGCGATACGACGAAGCCAAGGTCGAGTTCGACGCGGCAGAAACGCTGCTCGACGAACTGGCTGAGAAGTCGGCATCTGCAACGAGATCGGCGGACTACGACAAGATCAAGGAACGGGCCGTCCCCAAGATCAACCTGATCTCGGATCCGCCGGCTTCGGCCAACCGCAGCCTCGACGAGCTCCTCTGGGCGACGCTCGAGGAAGTCCCCGCAGGTTCGATCAGCCAGAACGGCCATTTCCTCCCCAACCAGTTCGGGGCCCGCAACGCCGTCGAGCAGGTCTACGTCCGCAACCAGAACGAGGACATCGCCCTCGCTCCCCGCATCGGCGACTTCCGAGCCGAGCACCAGGCGACCATCCGCCATTTCCAGCGGACTGTGGCCGACATGATCCTCTTCGGGTTCATGGTCGACCGTTCGGCGAAGTCGAGCCGTGACGCTTTCGCTTCGGCCAGGGCCGACAAGCGGATGAAGGAACGCTTCGAGCATTCCCTCCGCGCTCTCGACGTCGACACTGCCGCCGAGGGTGGAAACTGGGTTCCGACCGGGATCGGCGCCGACCTTCACGAGAAGGTCCGAGCGGCCGGCCGGGTGGCTCCGTTGTTTCCGCGGGTCGATATGCCGACCAACCCGTGGAAGTGGCCGCTGGAAGGCGCCGACGCTGTCGCCTACCGGGTCCCCGAGCCGACCTCGGACACGGCCACCAAGGTGACGGCGAGCACGCCCGGCACCGGAGCGGCAACCTTCGACGCCGAGATCTTCGGTGGGAGGATCCTGTTCTCGAGGTCGATGGAGGCAGACTCGGCCATCGCGGTGCTGCCCTTCGTCAAGTTCAAGCTGGCCAGGGCCTTCGTCGATGCCGAAGAGCGGGCCATCATCAACGGTGACACCGACGGCACCCACCAGGATACGGATACGCAAGCAGTCGGTGCCACCGACGCTGCCACCGCCTGGGACGGGCTCCGCAAGCGAGGGATCGCCAACACCTTCGTCAACGGTGGCAGTGCCATCGTGACCCTGGCGTTGCTCCGCGGTGCCCGGGCGGCGATGGGCAAGTGGGGCCTCAACCCCGCCGACATCGCCATCATCACCTCGATCGCCGCCTACTACGACCTCCTGGCCACGTCCGACGTGACCACGGTCGACAAGATGGGCGCGGCCGCAACGATCCTCAACGGTCAGCTCGGATCGATCGACGGAACGCCGATCATCGTCTCCGAGCACTTCCGCGAGGACATGAACGCCACCGGCGTCAACGACGGCGTCACCACCACCCAGACCGGGTTGGTGGTCGTCAACCGTGGCGCCTGGGTGATGGGTCAGCGGATGGGCCTCGACGTCGAGGTCGACGACTCGATCTATCGGGAGAGCTACCAGAGGGTCGTGGTCGGCTTCATGCGTGAGGACTTCCAGAACCTCGGTGAGTCGACCGACGACGACACCGCTTACCTCTACAACCTCGACTGATCACCGGGGAACACAAGAGAGGGAGTGGGCCTCAAACCCGCTCCCTCTCTGATCCCGGGATCTGTCGCTCTACCCACCTCAGGAGGTTGGTTCATGCGTCTCATCTACGACTCTGTCAAACCGCGCCGTGCCGAGCTGGTGATCCAGCAGGGCGACGAGTTCGAAGTATCCGAGCGGATCGGCGATCAGCTGAAGACGGTCTCCGGCTTCAAGACGTTCGAGTCCCCGGACGAGCTCGCCGCCAAAGAAGCCGCGGCAGCAGCGGCCGTCAAGGCCGACGCCGATCAGGCCGCCAAGAAGGCTGCCGCAGCTCAGAAGGCAGCATCCAAGGCAGCGAACGCTGCCAAGGCGAGAGCCAAGAGGGCGACTGCCGCCAAGAAGAAGGCCTGAGCCATGGCCACTCGCAAGAGACCGAAGAGGCCGGCCGCCGGCCCCGAGCTCCGGAAGCGATACCGCGATCCGAAGCGGTACTCGGATCAGCGGATCGAGGCCAAAGCCCGGGCGACGCTCGGACTCGAGGCGACCGAGCCCGAGTTCGACCAGGTCGAGGTGGTCACCGTGGAAGGCCCCAACGGGCCGGTCCGGCTTTACGTCGATCAGGTCGACGAACACCGCGCGATCTGGGCAGAGATGGCCGCGGCAAAGGCCGAAGGAGGTGGGTCATGATCGGCACCAAGTACAAGTTCGCGCAGTATCGGATTGCCGATGACGGCCGCCAATATCTGTTGTGGGCGTCCGATGGTGGCCACCGATCGGAGGACTTCGCCATCGGCGCGATCCTCAAAGGATCACGGGCCGACCGCGAGGTGCGCCGCTCCCAGCTGTGGACCCCCAACGCCCTGGCCGACGAAGGCGAAAAGGACATCCTCGATGTCTACTTCGACGACGTCGCCGTCCGGACCAACACATATCTGCGGCTCTACAACGACACCCCGATCGAAACTGACACCCTGGCCACACTCACCGGAGAGGTCACCGGCACCAGCTACGACGGGATCCAAGTAGCCCGCGGTACCGACTGGTCGGATCCGGCGCTCGACTCCGGGGACATGCGGACGGTGACAGGGACCAAGACCTTCACCGCCGGCGGCACCTGGTCAGCAGCGACCCAGCTGATCTTGGGCACCGCCCAGAACGGAACCGCCGGGCTCCATCTGGCCTGGGTAGCCCTATCTGCGACTCGAACCCTGGTCATCGCCGACACCCTCGACGTCACCATCGGGGTCAAGCTCGCATGACGAGGCGTCGTCTGACGGCGGGCCTGACGGCGGGCCTGATGCTCGCGGTTCTGGCTGCCGCCCTTTCGGTCGGCGGTCAGACCGCGCGCACTCCCGAGCAGGCGTGGCGGGACATAGCGGACATCGTCATCGAGCAGGGCTACGCCCTACCCACAACGACCGCTCCGCCCTCCACGACGACCTCGAGCACTTCGACGACGGCAGTACCAACGACGACCACAACGGCGGCGGCTCCGACCACTACAACCACGGTGGCGCCCACTACGACGACGACAGTGGCGCCGCCCACAACGACTACCACAGCACCTTCGGGTCTCTACGGCGCCGGGGTTGCGGGTGCGTCGCTGGCGGTCCCCTCCGGTGCGGTTGCGGTCACCCCAGCCAACATTGTCAGCCAGATCAACAGCCGACCGGCCGGTACCGCCTTCGCTTTAGAGCCCGGTACCTACCTCCTGGGTGACCTTCCGAACAAGGCGGGCAACCGCTACTACGGCCCTGCCAACAATCATGGCGCGGTCATCTTTGATGGCCAGGCCACCATCGAGGTTGCCTGGCGGCTCCAGACGAACAACCTCTTTGCCAACATGACCATCCGCCGGTACCGGGGACTGGACGACGCTCCGGGCAACAGCCCGTTTCTGGCTAACGGGGCCAACAACGTCGTCATCCGGAACGTCGAGTTTAAGGACAACCGACTTTCAGGGTTGCGCTTCGGCGGTTCCGGCTGGCTCGCCTCCTACATCACCTCGCAACAGAACGGCCAGTATTGCATCGGCGGGTCCGGCAGCAATCACACGGTCGACCACTCGCTCCTCTCCCAATGCGGGGTCGATGGGCTTCCCTTCGCTCCTCGGTTCGTCGCTTCCGACCGGGGTATTTCCAAGATCAACCACTCGTCCGGCTTCACGGTCCGCAACTCTGAGATCAGAAACATCGACAGCGGCGGCAACGGCTTGTGGCTGGATGGGAACAACGGCGGGTTCCTCATCGAAGGCAACTACGTCCACGACATTCAACGCCACGGCATCATCGTCGAATTGGGTGAGGGTGGGACGATCCGCGACAACACCCTGGTCAACACGGCTTACGGGTCGCAGCCGCAGGAGTATCGGGACGCCGCCATTTTCAACAACTACGGCGGGGCGATCCTCATTTCGGGGAACACGATCGACGGGGCCCGCAACGGGATCATCCTCTACCAGCCGAACCGCTCTTTCCCCGCCGACCACGCCAACTCGGTTTGTGGGACGGTGGTCCGTGACAACACGATCCAAGGTGCCATCGGGAACGCTTGGACCGGGCAGCACATCGCTGTCACCTATGAAGGTTGCAACCCGAACTCGACGCCTAACCAGGTGATTTGGTTTCACAACACCGAGGTCGGGTCGGTGAACCATTGGTTGAACAACGATGCCACCCCGGCGCAGTGGGCCGCCCGGGGCTACTCGTGAGTGCCTGATGCATCGCCGCCGGTTCTTGCAAATCCTTGCGGGCTGGCTGGCTGCGTTGGGGGTTGGTCTGTTCCATCGAAAGGCGCTAGCCACTGTGCAAATCTCTGGCAACTATTCCGGGACTATTCCCACTGGGACTACCGCGCAGATCGTCGGCAATGTGAACCTGACCGGGGATCTGATTGTCGAAGGCACTCTGACCGGGATCGACACGTTCACGGTTGCCGGGAACGGGTTCCAAATCCTTGTCCAGAACGGCGGGGTTGTCACTCTGGCCGGAAAGGTCAAGAAGGGTTGGACTCCCTGGGGTGGAGATACAACTGGCTGGGTGACCGGTGACCGTTTGGGTGTAGCCCCCACCAAGGTCGGGGTTTACGTGCCGACCGTCATCACTTGGCAGGGTTCGTGGGCGGCCACTGTCCGACCGGTCAACTCGCCCGACGTGACTTTGGTCGACGGTTCGATTGCGAAGCCGGAAGTCGCCAACCTCACCCGGTCGATCAAGTTCATCAATCTGCGCCGGCTCCACTTTCATGAGGGTGCCGGCGTCCAATCTTTAAAGCATCTCGCCGTCGTTGATTCGGGCACGACCGGAGTCCTCGGTGACTATCCGCTCCACTTCCATCTCAACGGTGAGGCCAGCCGCGGGTCGATAGTCGAGGCTGTTGTGGTTGAGGGTGGGAAGAACCATGCTTTCGTTCCGCACGCTTCGTATGGGGTTTCGTTTGTCGACTGTGTTGCCTACAACACGAAAGACGACCCGTATTGGTGGGATCGGCCACTGGACAACAATCACACCGCCAACAACACCAATGACAACTTGTACGACCACTGTTTGGCGTTGGGGGTGTCAGCGTCGAACAGTCAGAACGCTATCCGGCTGACCGGGTTTTTGTTGCTGGCCGGTTCCGATAATCGTTGTGTCGACTCTGTAGCGGCGGCGGTTAGCGGTGGGACCCAGTCGTCCGGTTTCCACTGGCCGGAACATTCCGGGGCGAATGTGGGCGGGGCGGTGTGGCAGTTCGACGACTGCGTCTCTCACAACAACAACGCCCTCGGATTGTTCAACTGGCAGAACGACCATCTCTACTCCCATCCGTTTAACCGGTTCGACTCTTATCGGAACGGGCGGGGTGGGATCATCTCGGGGGCTTATCGGAACGATTCCCGGTTCCGTCAAATCACGTCTACCGCCGACGGCCCAGGCCCGGTCTCGCCGAACCGGGCGGCGCTCTGGTCGTTCGCCAAGTCGGAACGGGAAGACGCCATCCTTTTTGAAGACTATCTGACCGACGGGCAGCTTGTCATCGCCCACGCCCCGATCACGGTCATCCGTGGCGACGTGGTGGCCCGTCGGGCGACGTGGACGAACGTGCTGGTCCAGGCCGGGACTACCCCTATTTCGTACCGGTTCGAGGATTGCGGTCTACTCCCGGCCGACTTCACGATCACGTCGTTGGGGGCGGGGTCGGTGTTGAGAATCTTGGAAGGTGGAGTCGAAATCCATAGGTGGCAGTCCGGCGTTTGGAGTTAACCAATGGCCTTCGGTACCCCCGTTGCCCGCGGGTCGGCATCAGAGAAGGTATCCGGCGCCAGCATTGCGTTCTCTCCGAGCGCGGCTATTGCTGTCGGACGCCTGGCGCTGGTGGTGTTCGCCACCGACAACTCCACGACTACCTCTGGGGCTTCTACCCATCACACCTCAGTCACCGATACCGACGGACACACCTGGGTAAAGCTCTATGAGCGCACCCGCTCGGAAGGTGCCGTCGCCGATGGCATCACAAAATCGGCCTGGATCACCCTCGTCACCACCGAGATTGGAACCGGCGACACGATCACCGGCAACCGTTCGGGCAACACCGCCGCCAAGGCCATCTGCATCCTCGAAATTCCCATCGGTGCCAGCGACTACGCGGTGGAAACTCCCGCCCATGTTGATGGAACCGGCGGAGCGACGCATGAGGTAACCCTTTCCGGACTCAGCTCAATCGAGCGGATGTGGATCGGAATCGATGCCACCGAGAACGAGATTACATTTACCACCGACGCCGATTACACCGAACAGTTCGATTTCGGTACCACCGGCACCCCAGCGGCTAACAACGTCACAGTACATGTCGCCACCCGCCTGGCCACGATCACCGGGGACACCTTCACCGACACTCCCTCGTCGGCCCCAGCAGGCGCCGGGTGGGTGGTATCGCTCATCGCCATCCGAGAAGTAGCGGGCGGCACCCTCTTCGACGAGACCGGCCGTGAGATATCCGTCACCGGCACCGTCACCGGAACCGACCAGCAGGACCATGAGGAAGCCGGCCGCGAGGTCGCCGCGGTAGCGACCGTGGCGGGCACCGATCGGGTCGACATGGTCGAAGCGGCCGAGCTGTCGATCGCCGCCACGGTTACCGGCACCGACGCCAAGCGGTACGTCGAGAACCTCACTATCACGATCACCTCAAGCGTGACCGGCTCCGATCGGGTCGACATGGTCGAGGCCGCCGAGGTGGCCGTCGCCGGCACAGTTTCAGGATCCGATCGCCAGGACCATGAGGAGTCCAGCCGCGAGGTGACGATCGTTTCGACGGTCACCGGGACTGACACGCTCGCCGGCTCCGCCCATTACGACGAGACCGGCCGCGAGGTTTCGGGCAGTGTCACGATCACCGCCACCGACCGACTCGACGCGGTGGAGAACCGTGAGATCGAAGCGGCCGCCACCGTGGCCGCCAGCGATCGGCTCGACTCGGTCGAGAACCTCACCATCACCGGTGTGGTCACCATCGACGGGTCCCATTCGTGGAGCGGGGCCGAAGCACTCGGGATCGTTGTGATCGTCACAGTGGCCGCCACCGACCGTTTCGACGCCGTCGACCAGCTCCAGATCCTGATCACCGCCACGGTCACCGCCACCGACGCCCTCCCCGCCGCCTCCTTCTGGTCGCCGGATCCGGTCGGTTTCACCCGGAACCCGGTCGGTTTCACCCGGGTCGGCCCCGGCGACTCGCCCCCCTGGTAGGAGGTTCGATTGACCATCGCTATCCAGGCCGACGTCGAGAAGCGGCTCCAAATCGATGTGACCTCCGAACCCGACGCGGTGGTCACCGCTCTCCTCGAGGCGGCCCAGGGCCACGTCGAAAGTCATCTCGGCCGACCGCTCGAGCAGACCGCCCACACCGAACGGTTCGACGGGCATCATGCCGGTTCCCCGCGGAGGGCCCTGTTCCTCAAATATCTGCCGGTCGTTTCGATCACCACGGTGGTCGAAGCCGGCGTCACCCTTTCCGCTTCCGACTATCTGCTTTACAGCGACGCCGACCTGGAAGGCCGGCTCATCAGAGTTTCCGGCGGAAACCAGGCCGAGTGGCGGACCTCGAAGCCGCAAGGGATCGTCGTCACCTATCAGGGCGGATACCCGGCCAACCAGGCCCCGAAGGCTCTGGTCGACGTCGTCGCCTGGATGGCAGCCCACGCCTTCCAGATGGGTGCGGCCAACGCCGCCGGCGGTGGCCCCTCGGAAGGTCTCAAAGCCGAACAGATCGACACCTACCGGGCCGAATATTTCGGCCCGGCCGACGGTCTCAACAACCTGGTCGAGTTCTCCGAATGGATGTGGCCGATCCTCGACCGTTACATCCTTCCCGGTCTCTGACATGGGTCTGCTCGGACTCCTCCCCGACGAGCTCACCGTGAAGAGGTTCACCGCCGACATCCCCGCCGCGGCGGACGATTTCGGCAAGCCGATCGGGACTCTGGCCCACGTGGCCGGCTCCCCCTCCCCGGCCCGGATAAAAGAGATCCACCGTGAACGGATCAGCGACCAGCTCACCTTGATCCGCTACACCGCCTGGGTTCCACCCGCTCTCGACTGTCAGGACGGAGACGAGGTCACCTATGACGGCCGGGTGGCCGAGCATCTGGTCTCGATCGCCAAGGAGTGGGGCCGCGCCGCGGTCCACCATCAGAAGGTCACATTCGAGGTGGTGCAATGATCGGCTTCGGAGATCTGACAGTGGTCATGGATCTCGACTTGGACGGCGAGCTGGTCGATCTGGTCGCCCCGTTCTGGGAGGAGAAGCTCCGCCCGACCGCCGAGCGGGAAGTGAAGCGGGGAGCCCCGGTCGACAGCGGCGAGCTCCGGGACAAGGCCTACGCCGTGGTAGACCGTTCCGGTGACGAGCTCGCCCTCCTGATCGGATCCGAAGCCGAGCATTTCCCTTTCGTCGAGTTCGGAACCGGCGACACCGAACCGCAACCCTTCGCCCGCCAGGCCGCCAACCTCACGATCCGTCAGCATCTCGGATGAAGAAAGCGGTGAGACGGGCCCGGGCCCGGGAGGATCTCCTCGAGGCGGCCCGGAGCGGACGCGAGTTGGTGATCTCTCCGCTCAAGGCGGCCGAGTGGGCCCAGCTCCTCGACGGGGTCGGGATGATCAACCTCTACCTGGAGTCTGCGGTCCGTCAGGCCGGCGGACAGATCCACCTCGACACCGCCACCATTGTCCGCTCGACCGGCACCGCCTGGCGCTATCAGGCCGACCATGCCGCCGGCCATGGCGGTCTGCTCTTCCTCGAGGAGGCCTGATGCCCCGCCCATCCCCGGAACGGTTCGCGGTGGCATGGGCCAAAGCCAACGTCCCCATCGCCGCTCTGGTCGGAACCCGGGTGGCCACCAAACTCCCCAACGAGCCCCCCATGCCGTTCCTCCGGGTCTTCCTGTTCGACGCTGCCACCGATGGGAGCGAAGCCCCGATCGACATAGCCCAGCTCCAGTTCGACTGTTACGACGACGACGAGGCCGGCGTCGACGTCCTCTACCGGACGGTGGTCGACCAGCTCGAAGCTCTCAACCATGTTTCCAACGGCCAGGGGTTCGGTTACGGAGTCGGCTCGATCTCGTGGCGACGGACGCCCGAGCCTCTCACCAAGTGGGCCCGTTTCACGGTCCTGGCCGCTCTCACTCTCCGTCCCAGCTCCTGACGGCCACCGTTCCGGGTTCTGGGGCTGCGACACCTATCCACGTCGATCCGACAGGAGGCCTATGCACACCATCCAAGTCAACCCGGCTCTGTGGCCCACCTCGGCCGTGGAGATCGGCAAGGCGATGTTCATCGCCGGCGAGGTCTACGAGGTCGACGAGACCGAATGGGCCAACCTCGAGAAGGTCGAGATCTGGGCTGGCGAGGACAAGCCCCGGCTCCCCGCCTTCGCGGAAGTGAAGAAGGCGGCCGCCAAGACCACCACTCCGAGAACCGTCCGAGCTCCCCGACGTGCAAAGGCCAAGACCAGCAAGTAACCGACCGGTCCGACAAGGACCCGCAACCAGGCAGGAGGACAACGAATGCCAGCAAGAAATGTAACCCAGGTCCTAGTCGGCCCCGGCCAAATGTGGACAGCCCCTCTCGCGACCGCCTTCCCGGCCACCCCGGAAACAGCCCCCGCGGGGACATGGATCGACGTCGGCTATTCCGACCAGGGTGCCGCCTTCGAGTTCGACATGACCTTCGAGAACATCGATGTCGCCGAGGAGGCCGAACCGATCGACACCCGCTTCACCGCGGTCGAGTATCGGCTCACGATCGCCCTGGCGCAGATGATCGCCGAGACGCTCCAGAACGTCCTCAACGGTGGCACGTTGACCGCGATCCCCGGTCCCCCGGTCCGCCGCACCTTGACTCCCCCGTCGCTGACCTCGGCGGTCGCCAAGGCGTTGCTGTTCCGGTTCTTCAACAGCAACACCCCGTTCCATTCCGACCTGCAATGCCCCAAGGCGTGGTCGGTCGGCCAGGCGTCGATCCCGTTCCGTAAGGCCCCGCAGAAGGCGATCATCGCCACCACCTTCCGGCTGGCGAAACCGTCGTCCGGTTCCATCTGGACCCTCGACGAGTACGTGTCCCTCACCTGATGGGGCGGATCCACCAATACGACGAAGCACGCTCCGCGCGGGAACCGATCACACTTCGGTTCCCGCGCGGTCGCACGTTCGAGTTCCCACCCGACATCAACTCGGGCGCCTTTTTGGATTTCCAACGCGAGCACGGATCCAAAGCCTTCGGCCGGATCATGCCCGCCGAAGTGGTCAGACCGTTCTACGACATGCTCTTCGGCGATCAGCTCGATGCGATCAAGACCGAACTCACCCTCGACGAGCTCCGCTGGGCGGCCGGCGAACTGTGGATGGAGTACATGGGAATCGCCGGCCGCTCCCCCGGTGACGAAGAGACCACCGTGGAGGTGGCCGAAGACCCCCCCTCCCCAGCCTCCCCGACCTCATCATCGAAAACTTCGGGGCGGCGGAGGCGGACCTCGACAGGTACTACCGGATCAGCGACCCGCTCAGCCTGAGCTGGCGCACCCTCCGCAACCGGATCGACAACCTCCCACCCGACTCGGCCTTCATCCGGGCAGTGTGGAAAGCCCACGGTCCCAAACGGCCGGCCATCGACCGGACCGTCGGCGAGGTGGCCAACCCGCTCGAAACCGAAACCCCCGAATGGCTGGCCACCTTCAACCAGCTGACCAAACGGAAAGCCACCGTCCTCTCCCTCGACGCCTTCCGGGTAGGCGCGGTCCCTGGCGGTGAAAGGACGGTCCACTGATGCCTTTCGGGACACCCAACATCGCCTCGGCCGGGGTGGCCATCCTCCCCGACTTCGGGTCGTTCCGGGGTGCTCTCAACACCGGCCTCAAAACCAACCTGTCACCTGGTGTGTTGGCGGCCGGGGTCGGCCTCACCGGTCTGGTCGCCGCCTCTGGAGCGTTTGCCGATAAGGCCGCCGACGCCTTCCTCCCATTTGAGAACACCCTCTCCCGGATCGTCGGTTTGGCCGGCGTCGCCGAGGAGCAGGTACAAGCCTGGAGCGAGCAGGTCCTGGTCATGGGTCCGCGGATGGGCAAATCGGCCCAGGAACTGGCCGAAGCACTCCAGTTCATCGCCTCGTCAGGTTTCAAAGGTGCCGAGGCGATGGACATCCTTGAGCAATCGGCTATGGCCTCCGTCGCCGGCCTCGGCCAGACGGCAACTGTCGCCGACGCTGTCACCTCGGCCATCAGCGCCTACGGCCCGGCAGTGCTCTCGGCGGCCGCCGCCACCGACATCCTGGTGGCGACCGTGCGGGAAGGGAAAGCCGAGGCGGCCTCGATCGCCGACGGCATCGGCAAGGTCATTCCGATCGCGGCCCAGATGGGTGTCGAGTTCGAAGAGGTCGGCGGTGCGATCGCTGCCATGACTTTGCGAGGGCTCGGCGCCGATGAGGCCTTCACCGGTTTCCGGGGGATCCTGGTCTCGTTCCTGAATCCATCCCTCCAAGCCGAGGAACGGCTCGAAGGTCTCGGGTTGAGCTTCGACGAGATCCGCAGGTCGGTCCGCGACGATGGGCTCCTCGAAACTCTCCTCTTCCTCCAGGATGCCTTCCGGGGCAACGAGGAGGCCATCTCCGACGTGTTCGACGACGTCAGAGCCCTGACCGGATTCTTGAACCTGGTCGGAGCGGGGGCTGATCAGACCGCCGCCACGATGGCAAAGGTCGCCGATTTCACCGGTGATGCCGGCGACGCGTTCGGTGCGGTGGCCGATGACGAGGGCTTCAAGATGAAACAGGCCCTCGAGGCGATCAACGTCGAGATGATCAAAGCCGGCCAACAGATCGTCCCCTCCCTGGTGCTCGGCCTGCAAGCGATCGGCCCGGTGATCACCAACGACATCATCCCGGCGGTTACCGACCTGGTGGTATCTCTGACCGATCTGGCCACCAACCCTTTGGTCGGGTTAGTGACCGACATCGCCACCACCACCCTCAGAGGGCTAGACGTGCTCGGCGACACCGGCGGTCTGGTTGTGGCGGCGTTGCAGCCATGGAATCAGGCCGGCACCGATGCCGCCAAAGCCGCCCTGTTTCTCGACGTGGCCGTCAACAACGTCATCGACGCCATGGCCAACGCCCGCGACCCGGTAGCGGCAGTAGCAGAGCAGATGGCGTTCCTGGCCCGGAACGGGAAAGTCTCCACCACCGAGTTCGTCCGGCTCGCCGCCGCCGGCCGGCTCACCTCTCAACAGATGGGCCTTATCGGCCAAACCTTCCTCGACGCCCACCAGGCCGGCCAGGACCTCGGTCTGACCACCACCGATCTGCTGGCCATCTTCCGTAACTACATCCCCAACATGGACATGGCGGTGGGCGGCACCGACGGCTGGGCTCACAGCATGGCCGCCGCCGGCGACGCCGCCGCCGGAACCGCCGGTCAGGTCGATCCCCTGACAACATTGCTCGAGCAGCTCTCGGCCGAAGGTCTCTCCCCAGCCGCCCAGGAGGCCGCCAACCTGGCCGAACAGCTCGACGCCGCCCGACTCGCCCATGAGAACCTGGCCGACGTCCTCCTCGCCGCTGCCAACCCCTTCTTCGCCGCGGTCCAAGAGTTCCAATCCCTCCAGGAGCTCCTCGGAGAAATCAAGGACGTGGAAGGTGCCGGCGGCAGCGCCGAAACTGCCGGCGAAGCAGCCGAACGGGCCGAGCAGCTCCTCCGCACCCTGGCCGCTTTCGAAACGTTCAACCAGGGCGACCCGGCTTCAGGGTTCGTCGCCATCGCCGCCGCCCTCGGTTCGACACCAGCCGAAGTCAAAGCCATGTTCGAAGCCATCGGTTTCGAGATCGACCAGGTGAGCGGGGAGATCAGCTCACAGATCACCGAGGCGATCATCCCCAAGGCCGAAGACATGGCCGCCCTCCTCGCCCTCGAGCTCCCCGGGGCGATGGACATCGCCGGTCAGGGACTCCCCCAACTCATCATCCCCGTCGGGTTCGACCTTTCCGGCCTCGCCAGCCAAGTCCGGCTAGCCGGGATCCTCGAACGAGGAGCAGCCGCCGCCGGCTTCGGCGGAGGCGGCCGCATCGACGTCAACATCAACGGCCTCCCCGCCACCGAGATGGAACGCCGCGTCGCCAACTCGGTCTCCGACGGAATCGAACGCTTCCGAAACGAGCACGCCTGATGGGAACCATGCAAATCGGCCAGATCGGCCTCTCCGTCACCATCACCGAGATCATCGACTGGGAATACCGCTCCGGTCCCCGCACCGGCCTCCCCACCTTCACCGTCACCGGCAACATCGTCAAAACGGCTCTGGCCGACGCTCTCTACCTCCGCGACGAGCTCCTGGCCCTGGCCGACGCCCACCGCCTCGACGTCGGCCTGGCGGTCCCAATGTTGTGGTCGCCGGATCCGACCATGAACAGCTTCTTCCGGATCGTCGACGTCCGCATCACCGGCAAGAAGATGGCAGCCGACTTCCACATTCTCCCCTTCTCGATGACGATCGAGGATGTCGGCAACGAAGCCGGGATGGAATTCCAATCCCTCCTCCATGTGATCACCATTTCCAACGACTACGGGTTTGTCGACGCCGACGTCGAAGCGTCCCACGCCCCCCCGGTCAACGCCATGCCCTATTACACCGGCGACGACGCTCCCAGCATCCACGAACGGGCCACCGAGGATGGGATCATCCAAGTGGCGATCGGGCTCGACCCTGACACCGATCCACGCTGGGCGGGCCGCCCGGCCGACTTTCACAAAGGGGCGGTCCGGATCGAGGTGGCCAACCCGCTCGAGGCGGGCACCCCGCTCCGCCGACGGTCCGGGATCAAAGTCCCCCTCAACCCCGACGTGTGGCGGCTCTCCAACGGCATCTGCCGTTGCACCCCCGGGTTGACATCGCTCATCTCGAACGGCCGGCTCCTCTTCTCATGGTGGAACGGCACCGCCTGGTCGACCCCGATCGGGTTCAAAATCCTCTTCGGCGGCGTCACCGTCGTCCCCAACTGGTCGTTCTCGTCGGTGGTCAAGAACGCACCCCACTGTGGGATCACCACCCTGGTCCGCGAAGCCAACGAAGTCGAAGAGACCACCAACAAGCATCACCTCAACCTGACCCTCCGCCGGGGGATGCCGTTCGTGCAAGGGTTCTACGACTTCTCGTCGGGGATCCCGACCGACTGGGCAGTGGCGGTCGACACCCCCGAAGCGGCCACCGCGGTCACGATCGGCGCCAACAACGTCGGGATCCGGGCCAGCGCCGCCACCGACGGCAACCGTTGGGTGATCGGCACCTCACAAACCCATGTGGCCAACCTGACCACCGGGGTCATCACCTTCGCCGCTGTCACCGAGTTCGACTTTTTCATCGGGGCCGAGATCGGCGGTGCTTCCGCCCCGGCCAACGACCAGGCCGCCGACCTGGTCTCCCAATATCTGGCCGACGTCGCCGAGCAGACCCGGGCTATCCCCCGGTGAGTTACATCGAACGGTTCGAAGATCCGGGCTCGTTCAGCCTTCCCCTCCGAGCCGGCACCACTCCCCTCGACGACGTCCTCGAGAGGATCGAAGTCAACGGGATGATCCTGGTCCACCCCCAGTGGCATCCCAACTACCGGCTCTTTTCCGACCAGCAGCTGATGGACAACTCCATCTACGGAGGGGTGGTCATCCGACCCCGCCTGGCCACCGAGGTGCACACCATCGCCGGCGCCGGCGTCTGGTGGTGGCTCGGCGACCGTGAAGGCAAAGGTCAGATGGTCGAAGAGGCCGTCTTCGTCGCCGCTCCCCTCTCCGACATCCTCATCCCGATCGGAGCCGGCGGGGTCCTCCCCAACGAGGTCCTCCCCGGCATCGTCGTCGACACCGGCCTTCCCACCTATACCGGAAACTTCAACTACAAAACTCCGCTCGAGTGCATCCGCACCGTCTTCCAAACCCTCGGCGCCCACGGCCGGATGAACCCCAACTGCACCCTCGACGCCTGCTCGATCGAACGGGACGACGTCTTCAACATGACCGACCCTCGGATCGTCGTCACCCGCCACCACTGGGGATCCGACCCCAACTACATCGGAGTCGAAGCGCTCCGGATGGCCACAGTCCGCGACTCGACCAGCTGGGCCAACCGGGCCGTCGCTCTCGAGGAAGACGGCGACGGCGTCGTCACAGTCGTCGGCGACGTTCTCAACGGCGACGAGACCTACTACGGCCCTCACGGACTCCCGATCGAACGGACCATCCGTTTCCGGCGGTCGCCATCCGACGTAGCCGGCGTCATCGACAGCTTCCTCGAAGGTGAGCTTTCCAGCCGGCCGGTCGCCAACCACCTCGAAGCCGACGCCCGTCAGCATGAAGCCATCCGCGGGCGGTGGCCGGTCGGAGACACCGTCTGGGCTTTCGATCACGCAACCCGCTTCGGCGACCGCACCCAACAGATCCCCTACCGCGGCCAGCACCTCGGCCCCAGAGCGGCCCGCCTCTGGTCAGCCGACGTCCCCTGGACCTACGGCCAAGGGATTCTCTACCGACCTCCCCTCGCCACAGTCACCTCCAGCGACTACATCGACTTGACCCCGCACATCGACTGGCAGGTCGGAGCGGTCACCCGCCTCGAGATCTCATGGCTACCCGAGTTCTCCGCCCCCTGCTGCTAAGTGAACCTCCTCGTCCCCAACCTCGACCAGGACACCGACCGCTGGGCCAAAGCACAACACCGCTTCTCCCACCACCAGCTCGAACGGTTCCCCGCCATCCACAACCCGGTCAAGAAGATCGGCGTCGTCTCCACCTACCGCCAGATCCGTCAAAAGGCCCACCTCGAAAAGTTCGACCATCGGACCATCGTCGTCCAAGACGACATCGCCTTCCCAGTCGGCATCCCCCCCGCCCCCGCGGTCCCGATCGTGGTCTACGGATACCAGCGACCCTCCGATGGCCATATCTGCCCGCATGCCTTCTCGGCCACCCCTGAAGGTTGGGATCTGCTCGAGACAGTCCTGTGGCCGCCTTCGTTTGGTGGGCTCTGTCACCGGTGGCAGACGCTGGTGGAAACCCGCGGGGTGGTCCTCAACGTCACCTTTCATCTCGAACCGGTGAGGAGAGCGGATGACTACCCGATGGCGCAATCCGACCGAACCACCCCGAGGCGGCTCAACCAGTAGCGGGATCGTTGATCTCGGCGACGTCGACCTCACCGGTCTCGCCGCCGGCGACACGCTCGTTTGGGATGCCGGGTTGGGGCTGTGGTTTCCATCTGCACCGGGCGGCGGTGGCAGTACCGACCCTGTCGACCTCCTCGCCCAGCTTCAAACGTTGCCACGGGCCCTGTTCTGGATGTACGACGACTTCACCGGATTTCCCGGTTTGAACACGGCCGGTGGCGGCCAGATGCTTCGCACCCAGCTCGGCACCGGGGCGGCAGTCACAACCGCCGCCGCACCCGACGTCACCGCGGTTGGAATGGTCCGACTCACCACAGGGTCCACCACTACCGGCCAGGCCGGCATTGAAGGCGCCATGCCGACCGGCCTCCGCCTGGGAGGCGGAGCCTGGTTTCTCGAAGGCAGGCTTTGGCTTCCCGCCCTGTCAACCGGAACACAAACCTTCGGGGTCGTCTTCGGATTCACCGACACCCCTGACCAGATCCTCCCCGGCGACGGCGTCTACTTCATCTACACGACCAACGGCACCACCGGGGTGTCCCCCTCTGTCAACTGGCAATGCGTCACCTGCGATTCGAGCTCCGGCACACGAACCGTCACCGACACAGGGGTGGCCGTAGTGGCCAACTCGTTCGACCGGCTGACAATCCAAATCACGGCCGACGGTTCCGAAGCTGTCTTCTCGATCGACGGGGTCCTTGAAGCGACCCACACCACCAATCTCCCGTTGGATTCGACCGAACATGTCGGCTTCGGCGCCGTCATGAAAAAGTCGGCAGGCACTTCCGGCAGTGACCTTTGGATCGACTACATCAACGCCACCTGCCATCTGACCACCCCGCGTTAGCCGCGCACCTAACCAAGTTTCCGCCGGAAACCTTCCGGGCCGGATCGACCAAGGAGAAACAGAAATGGAACTAGGACTGACCGCGTTCGCGTTGGCCACCGTCGGGGTGAAATACCTCGTCGACATCGTCCGCAAGCTGTCCAAGAATCCGGACGGCACCTCGAAGCTCGACGGGGCCGTCGTCAACGGCATCGCCTTCGTCTGCGGTTACGGCGCCACCTATGTGCCCGAGGTGGGTGAGTTCACCAGCTGGACCGGGCGGGCCAACGCCGCCATCGCCATCGCCGGTGTCTCCGCCATCGTCGCCGAAGCCGTCAAGGTGCTCAAGGCCAAGCAGCTCGAACCGCTCAAGGTTTCCGAGTACGTCAGACTCGACGACGAGTAATGGCCCGGGCCCTGTGGCTTTCCGACGTCCTCGACGACGCCGGCTGCAACGTCCGCACCGTCGAAGGGTGGGAGACCAGGGGTACCGACACCAAGACCAAGCCGTTCGATCCGCGGGGGGTCCTCGAACATCACACCGCCACCAAGAAGACCTTGGCGATTGCGGGCCTGCTCACCCTGATCATCCGCGGACGGATCGACCTGGCCGGCCCGCTGGCCCAGCTGGTACCGGACCGGACCGGGATCATCTACGTGGTCGCCTCCGGCATCGCCAACCATTCAGGGGTCGGCCGCTGGAACGGGCTCACCGGTAACCGGGTCCTGATCGGACTCGAAGCCGCCAACGACGGCCTCGGTGAGCCATGGCCCAACCCCCAGATCGACGTGATGGAACGGGCCACCGCCGCCATTTGCGATCACGTCGGCGCCGACGAGAACGACGTCGCCGGCCACAAGGAATTCGCCACCCCACCCGGACGGAAGGTCGACCCCCGCGGGGTCGACATGGCCCAGTTCCGGTCCCGGATCCGCCAGCTACTCGAGGAGGGTGACATGGCAACAATCCTCAAGGTCGGCGACGTCGGCAACGACGTCGACATTTGGAAGAGAGCCCTCAACACACTCAACGAAAACCAGAAGTGGGGCAAGGTTCCCCTCGAGCGCGGTACGTGGTTCGGCCCGGAGATGGAAGCCAGGGTCGCCTTCTATCAGGAAGCCGCCCAGATCCTCGGACGGCCCGGTGTCCTCCGCGGCAAGCTCGACCCGTACACCTGCCTCCTCCTCGCCGAGTACACCCGAGACGACGGCTGAGCCATGGGCTTCCTTGCCATAGCCCCACTCGGCCTGGCATCCGGCTACGCCGCGTTCGTATGGTTCTGGGAAGCCCGAGAAGCTAAAGGACAACACCACCCGGCGCGGTCCGTCGGATACGGGATGTTGGGACTGGCCAACCTCGCCGACCTGATCCTGATCGCTTTCAACTTCGCCGGCCGGCCGCTCGACCTGCCGAGGGGCACCGTCATCGTCCTGCTCTTCCCGATCATCTTCGTCCCGGCCCTCATCGTTCATCGGGCCCGGCGAGCTTCGACGGCGATCATCGACAAAGCGAGGACGAAATGACCGAAGGGATCACCATCGCCATCGTCGCCGCGGTCGCCGTCGTCGCCGGCGGGATTCTGGCACCGATGATCAGCGGCTGGGTCGCTTCCCACGGTCAGCCATCCAAGAAAGCGGTCGACAAGAAAACCCTGGCCGAAGCCGGCGTCATCGAGGCACAAAGGGAAAGCCTCGTCATCAAAAACCTGACCGATGAGATCAAGCGTCTCGACGGAGAGCTCGAAGACGAACGGCTAGGCACCGACGGGCTCCGCCGGGAGGTCCGGCTTCTGATCGAAGAGGTTGCCAAACGGCCCACCCGAGACGAGCTGATCGACGACAACGGAAAGCTCAGACGTCAACTCATCGACCTGGGAGAAACCCCCCGCAACGGAAACCCCCCCACATAGGCCCCAATGCGTCCCACCCTCTACGCGGTCCTGATCCTGGCCATCCTCGCCGGGGCCGCCATCGGCTACATCAGAATCATGAGATGAAAGAACCCCCCTCCCGTTCGGAGGGGGGTTCTTCCGCGTTTAGTGAGGTCATCGGTCGGGTGGGGGTGGGAGGTCCCGTCCGCAGTGTTTGCAGACGACGGCGGCCGGTTGGATCTCTTCTGCGCAGAAAGGACAGGTCCTGCCGGTCGGCGCCGACCGGGGAGGTTGTCGTTGCGTGACCTGCATCACCTGGGTCGGCGCCGGGTTGTTGGCGGCCATGGCCAGGGCGATGACCCAGCCGATGACAGTCCACCCGAAGAACAGGTTGATCACGAAGACGGAGCCCGAGTTGGCCTTCTTCCTGGCGATGAGCGCGGGGAGGAAGTACAGCAATACGACGATCACCCCTCCGGGAACGCTCGTCAGCGCCTCGCCGTTTCCCGTGGCGACCACCCCGATCAGCAAGAGAACGACAATCAAGCTGAGCCAAAATCCACGACTTTGCGTCAGCGCCTTCATCTGCTCCCTGTTGATCAGGTCTCCCCAGCCGAGTTTCATTGCGACGAAAGCTATCAAACGACAGACGCCCCTGCGGCCTAGAGCATTGTCCGCTGCCCGAACCTGAGACCGGTATTTACCGCAATACGGAGCCGGTCCTCGGTGGTCCGGGTGTAAATCATGGTGGTCTCGAGCCGACGGTGGCGGAGAAAGTCGGCCGTAGCCCGGAGATCCCCGGTGGCGTCATGCAACGTCGCCCCGGCCGTGTGCCGCAGCTGGTGCGGCCGGAGATCCTCCAACCCGATCCGCCGGCCCATCTCCCTCACCCACTTCCAAATCGTCCCGTAATGGACATGGTCACGCTCCCGCGATCCGGGGAACAGAAACACGTAAGGGGTGCGAACCTTGATCAGCTGGCCGGCCAGCACCTCATGAACCGGCAACGTCGCCACGTACGACCCTTTGCCGTGGACCGTGTACTTCTCGATCCGATAATCGAAGCGGTCCCAACGAACCCCGGCGATCTCGTGGGCCCGCAAACCGAGGTAGAGACCGATCAGGACGGCGGTCCCCATCGGGAACCCGACCTGGATGGCGAGGTCGTGGAGCTCGTCGGCCTGGCGGACGGTGATCGCCTGGCAGATGTATCGAGGTTTCGGTGGGACCCTGATCGCCCGGAGGGGTGCGTTGGCCCTTCCGGCCCAGTTGAAGTAGTGCTGTAGGGCCGAACGCGCTTGCCTCCTGGTCGAGCTCGAATCCGCGAGCTCAGAGGCCCAGGCGGCTAGATCGGCAGCTGTGGCGCCCACAAGGTCCCCTCCTCTGGCAGCAAACCACAGGATGGCGTTGTCGACCTTCGCTATGTAGATGCCGGCGGTTTTGGTGGACAGCCCCTCGCCGGCCAAGAAGGCGCGGAAGGTACGGTTCTCCTCCAACGACCCGAGGAGTATCGGCATTTGACCCGGGCGGCTTTAGGCGGCGCGGTCGAAACGGTCCGAGCGGACGGGTTCATCCTCGATCGGAAGCACCATCTGATCGGTTCGGGTTTCCGGCGGAAACTGCATTTCGAGCTGATCGATTATCAGGGAACCAGTCGCCCGATCGAGATATCCCGGAAGGGAAAGCCGGCCTCCTGGCTGACCAGGATGCGCCGGCAGACACATGG